>JBIIWE010000237.1:0-4653 GCA_044339075.1 Daejeonella sp.
GAGATTTAGGTATTAACATACCTTATTGGGGAACATCATTTATCAATTTTGATAACACTGTTACTTTATTCATGAATGAGGGTGAAATTAATGCAACTCTAAAGCTTAGCGACAAATCTGCGAGCCTTTTAACTGATGAAATAGGACATAGCAAATATTTCAGTCAAAAGCAGGTTAAACTATTTTACAGTGATGATAGTGACTGGTCTGAACAAGATTCTATTAAATATTGGTCTGTACGAACCTATTTAGAAAAAAGCAAACTTACTGGGCTATGGGTGTATAACAGTAAAAAAGCTGTTTACGATTTTTATGAACCCAGTTTGAGCGATATTCCAAATGCTGCCATTATGTTTCAAGAAGATTACGTAATCTCAGCAGAATTCAATCCTAAAACCAAAATATTAACCTATAAAAGGTTCCAGTATTAATAAATTCAATCAATGAGGCAAAAAATATTAGTGACTGTCATTTTCATATAGTTCCTGAATAATACCCAGAATAAAAGAATTCTTTAACTTTTTACCCAGCCTCAGTGCGCGAGTCGGAAGACTCTTTTTTATTGTACATCCGATATCAGCCACAGGATATTCGTCATCCGATAGCTATCGGATTCAAACACCTGATTTATTTTTTAATTGAAAGGGAGTGCTGAAAGGTGGAGAAATCTCATCACTAGTATTCATTTGATATTGTGAGCCCGCCTGACCGGACGGGCAGGAAGGCACGACGAAGCAATCTCATGTTTTGAATTCAATTGACATTAGAGATTGCCGCGCTGCGCTCGCAAAGACATTCAATAGAAAATATTCACAGGTGGTGGGTGGGTAACACCAAACCACAGGAAAAAACCAAGCACCTATCGCCATAGGAAAAACCCCAAATATTTCATTATTTTTATTTCCAGGATTCATAAAAAACCCATTTCCTCATGTTTACAATAAATTCAACCCTTCCCACCTCCAAAAAAATCTACATTTTACTATCAGTTCTATTGATCTGGACTAGTCAACTGGCATTCAGCCAGGAATACGACATCGTTGTCTATGGCGGAACATCCGCAGGAATATCTTCGGCAATACAAAGCTCAAGATTGGGTAAAAAAGTGGTTTTGATTGAGCCAACGAATAGAATCGGCGGACTAACAACCGGCGGATTGGGTCAGACGGATATCGGGAATAAGCAGGCCATTGGAGGAATATCCAGGGAGTTCTATCAGAATGTAAAAAGCTATTACCAAAAACCGGAGAACTGGAACTGGCAAAAGCGGGAGACGTATCGCGATGGCGGACAAACAACTTCGGCAGCGAATGAAGATGCCATGTGGACCTTCGAACCTTCGGCAGCTTTAAAGATCTACAAGGATATGCTTAGCAAGGAGAAAAATATTACTCTAGTTTATTCCCAGCGCTTAAACCGGAAGTCGGGCGTTAAAAAAACTGCCGGAAAAATATCATCCATACAAATGGAAAGCGGACAAATATATACTGGGAAAATGTTCATTGACGCGACCTATGAGGGCGATCTCATGGCTGCTGCCGGCATTAGTTATGCTGTTGGGCGTGAGTCGAATGCGCAGTACGGCGAATCCTTGAATGGCATACAGGCAAATAAGATGAGCTTAACGCTACGCAAAACTGTTTCCTTGAACGGTGCGTATCATAATTTCATTGATGGCGTTGATCCATACATCAAAAAGGGAGATCCCAAAAGCGGATTACTACCCTTTATCAATCCCGGGAAACCGGGTGTTGACGGCAAAGGTGATACTAAAATTCAGGCCTATTGCTACCGGATGACTTTAACCAACAATCCTGAAAACCGGATTCTCTTCAGTAAGCCTGCAGGTTACAAGGAACTGGATTATGAACTGCTCCTGCGGAATTATGAAGCTGCTGAAGGTCCGGTAGAGAAAATGTATGAATATGGAGATCCTCTGGTGCCCTGGATCAATTCAGACATGCCTAACCGTAAAACAGATACCAATAACCAGAAAGGCTTTTCTACAGATTTTATCGGTCAGAATTATACCTATCCGGAAGCAACGTATGAGGAGCGTGAAAAGATCGCTCAGCGCCATAAACAGTATCAGCAGGGTTTAATGTGGACGCTGGCTTATCATCCCCGCATCCCTGCTAAAGTGAGAGATGCTGTTTCTCAATGGGGAACCTGCAAAGATGAATATGAAAATAAAGATGGATGGCAATCCCAATTATATATCCGTGAAGCAAGACGCATGATCAGTGAATATGTGATGACCCAAAAGAACTGTGAGAAGTTTGAGGTTGTTCAAGATCCTGTTGGCATGGGTGCCTACGGAATGGACTCACACAACATCCAGCGTTATGTGGATGTGAATGGCTATGTTAAAAATGAAGGCAATGTGGAAGCACATGTCGCCAGTCCCTTTCCGGTGAGTTACCGAAGCATTGTGCCTAAAAGATCGGAAGCCAGCAACCTCTTTGTTCCGGTTTGTTTATCTGCTACGCATATTGCCTTTGGATCGATCCGCATGGAGCCTGTTTTCATGGTTTTAGGTCAGTCGGCAGCCATTGCCGCATCCATGGCGATTGATCATAATTATGCTGTGCAGGATATTCCATATAAAGAATTGCAGGCTAATTTGTTGAAAAATAAGCAGGTGCTGCAGTAGGGAAAGAAGAACCACCTGTATCGTCCTAAAAAAAGTTTACAGGTGGTCTTGTCCGGCTTTTACTTTAATTAACTCTACTGATAATATTAGTAATGATTTGCACACGCGACACGCGTGCGCTCAATGTCATTATTTAAGGGGACAGAAGGTTCTGGCCTTCGCCAGAATGACAATGCATTTTGTAATAATGAAGGAGATCCTGACTTTCGTCAGGATCGTAATCCTTAAATAATGACATTGCCCGTGCGCTAGCACTGAGGTTGTATTTGCTTAGGGAGTCCGAAGACTCCTCTTCATTGACAATCCGTAGAGACGCTGCGCTTAACTCTACGGACAGGTGCTTATACGGTTCCGCATTGCGATTCCAGCGGAGGCTGGAATCTCCTTTCCCCCCTCCAACGCTTGTCATTCCCGCGAAGGCGGGAACCTCTCCAACACTTTGCCTTGTCCTAAAATAAGTTTACATAAGGTCTTGTCCAGCTTTTACTTTAATTAACTCTACTGATAATATTAGTAATGATTTGCACACGCGACACGCGTGCGCTAGCACAGCTAGCTCTTAGTACAGACCCTGTTCAAAATCAATTTAAAGGCTCTTTATATATCTAAAAACATTAAATTACAATCGGCTTTAATGAAAAACATCCGCTAAAAAATTATACCATGAAAAAATTAGTTTATTGCCTATTTATTTCCGTTCAGATTATTCTGTTTACAGAAAGATCAACAGCACAGGAAAACAGTCATTCAGGATGGAAAGCAGGTGTCGCCAGTGTGGTCATCACTCCGAAAGAATCAATCTGGATGGCCGGATTTGCCCATCGCACAAGTCCCTCCAGTGGTAAACTTCATGACCTTTGGGTAAAAGCCCTGGCCATTGAAGATGCTTCGGGAAAGCAGGCAGTTCTCATCACATCAGACCTCTCTGGTATTCCAAAAAGTATTTCCGATTCCATCAGGAACCGTATAGAAAGAAAATTTAAGCTTTCCAGAAGCCAGGTCATTTTTAACACATCGCATACACATTCCGGTCCGGTTCTGGTTGATGCCCTATGGGATCTGTATCCGCTTGACGATGAGCAAAAATCAAAAATAACAAGCTATACCAAAACGCTGGAAGTGCAGATCGAATCTGTTGTTGGGAAGGCTCTTTCATCTCTAAAACCCGTAGATATCTCATCCCAAAACGGAATAGCACGATTTGCGGTAAACAGACGCAATAATATTGAAAGCGCCATCAATGCTCAAACAGATCTCAAAGGGCCGAGCGACTATGCAGTGCCGGTCATCAAACTAAGCGATAAAAAAGGCAAGATCATTGCCTTAGTATTCGGTTACGCCTGTCACAATACCGTGTTACATGGCAATGAATGGTCGGGAGATTATGCCGGATACGCACAGATTGCTCTGGAAAAATCACATCCGGGAGCAACGGCACTATTTTTTCAGGGCTGCGGTGGAAACCAAAATGCATTGCCCAGAAAAACTGTTCCCTTAGCCACACAATATGGAAAGCAACTGGCCCTTGCAGTTGATGCTGTCTTGGAGGGTGAGATGAAAATCCTAGAACCCCAATTAAGCACCGCCTATTCAGAGGTTAAGCTTGAGCTAGAAAAGGCACCAAGCAAAGAAGAACTTTTGGCCATCGCTGCCAAAGAAACCAGTTACATCAAAAACTGGGCGCTGAATATGATCAAAAAAGCGGATCAGGGTAAAACTTTCATAAGCACTTACCCCTATCCTGTTCAGTTCTGGCAACTCGGAAATCAGTCGCTGGTGGCTTTGGGTGGTGAGCCGGTTGTAGACTATGCCATAAACCTTAAAAAGATCTTTGGGCCTGACTTGTTTGTCATGGGATATTCCAACGATGTGATGGCTTATATTCCGACGGCGGAAATATTACGGGAAGGTGGTTATGAAGGGCATACTTCTCAAATGGCCTTCGGAATGCCCGCAAAATGGAAAGAATCCATAGAGCCCTTAATCATGAAGGAAGTAAT
>JBIIWE010000238.1:0-4643 GCA_044339075.1 Daejeonella sp.
GATCAACAGTTCTCAGAAATTAATTCCATTTAAAAAAGTACAATTCTTATCATGGAACACCAACTGGCTTCGAAAAACCATTTCCATGTACCTTTTCGAATTTCACACCATTGGTGGTAAAGAGGTGAAAAATAATCTGAAAATTAAAGTCCCGGTTACCTCAGAGCTTATTCTTCAAAAACTCGTCAAATCGTATTTTCCAGATATCCCAGAACAGTTTGACAGTAATTTAAGGGTACATCCATCCTATTTATATAGAAACATCTTATTCTTTGGCATAATACCTTCTCTGACACTCTCAATTCCGCTTTTTCTGTTTGCTCATGAAAAAGCGATCTTGTTATTACTAATACCACTATATGTATTTTTTTACTTTGGATTATACAGCCGAAAATACCTCTTTTCATGGACCAGCAATCTCATCCATATAAAAACTGGCGTTTTTGGAAACCGAACAATCGTTCTGAACTGGGAAAAAATCCAGTCAGTAAAAATCTCTCAAAGCTTGTATCAGCAGCGTAAATCTCTCGCCGATCTGATTATAAATACGGCTGGAGGAACTATTAAAGCACCCTATATTCCATTGGAAGCAGCGAGAGAACTGCAGAATTTTGCATTGTATAAAGTGGAAAGTAGTGGGGAGAGTTGGCAGTAGGTATTCATAACCAGAAATAGTCAAATCTATAAATCAGTAATTAGATCGATTAAATCAATTTTACTTATTGGCTTTTGCAAAACGATTAAGATTATTCGACTAAACAGTTTTAGGTGTTCGATTTAAGATTTAGAAGCTTTGCTTTGTTTGATTAGCTTCTTTAATTATACATTGTGATGCATTTATTCACTTGTTGTATGCTCCTGGTATTAACCCTATTTTTTAACCCAAAATAATTCACGAGCGTACCTATTACTTGCTCGACGGCAATTGTCGTTTTTCATAAGTATCTTGGCATTAGGGCAATTAGACTTAATTTTTTACTGTTTTGGCAAAAATCCGCTCTTTATCTATCTACTTGCTGAAGTTATGAGCTGGGTATTCAGCATAATTAAGGTCGACGAAGATGCCAGTCTACGGTTTGCTATTGGCAAAGAGATTTTCCAAAACATAGCCTCCAGGCAATTGGGCTCGCTATTCTTCGCAATTTCATTCATGCAAATGTGCTGTCTGGTGGGATTATGTTGGGATAAAAAGCAGATCTATATTAATGTGTAATTTCTATACTACAGGTTTTGAAAACGTTTTTTAAAAACTATATTTATTTATAAATCAAACACACTATTAAACAAACTATTATGAAGTACGTATTATTAATTTTTTCTTTCATTTTAATCTCTTCAGGTGCACAGGCGCAGAAGACAAAAAAGCTTTTCAATGGTAAAGATTTAACAGGATGGACCGTTCACGGTACCGAAAAATGGTATGTTGAAAAAGGATATCTGATCTGTGAGAGTGGTCCCAAAAAGGAATATGGCTACCTTTCAACTACTAAAAACTACAAGAATTTTATCATGGAGTATGATTTCAAGCTTGAAGCCAATGGTAATAGCGGTGTATTTATTCGTTCTAATATTGATGGAACAAAGATTAGTGGATGGCAGGTAGAAGTAGCTCCTCCGGGAAATGGAACAGGCGGAATCTATGAGTCTTATGGCAGAGGATGGTTAACAAAACCAACCGCAGAGGAAGAATCAGGACTTAGCCCTGAAGGATGGAATAAAGGAAAGATTGAAGTTAATAATGATGAAATTACTACCTGGTTGAACGGGAAACAGATTTCTCATCTGAAGGATGCTAAAATAGGAGCAGGGAATGGTTTTATCGCATTACAAATCCATTCAGGTGGTGGTATCAAAGTAAGATGGCAGAACATCAAGATAAAAGAATTGAATTAATTTTAATTTAACAGGCTATTAAAAGCCTGAACACTAAAGAAAACCTAAGAATGAGCCTGCAATTTGCGGGCTCATTCAACGTAAAAGCAATAATTAAACAATACAAGAATGAAAACCAGTCCCGAATCGTCCCGCAGAGGCTTTATAAAAAAACTTGCTACATCTACAGCCGCTGTTGCAGTTGGGAGTAATGTACTTGCATCAACTACAGAAAACCATGTAAACCAAATCACTATACCTAAAAGGCAAACAATTAGTGCCAATGACAATATTAACATCGCCCTGATTGGTGCAGGAGGAATGGGTACTAATGATACAATGACTGCATTGAAAGTTCCAGGAGTAAAGCTTGTAGCTGTATGTGATCTGTACGATGGTCGTTTAATAGATGCTAAAAAGCGTTGGGGCCAGGATATATTTACAACTAGATCGTACAAAGAAATATTAAGCCGTTCAGATATTGATGCAGTAATTGTAGCTACTCCAGATCATTGGCATCAGCAAATTTCAATTGATGCAATGCGTGCAGGCAAACATGTTTATTGTGAAAAACCGATGGTACATGATATATCAGAAGGTCCGGCAGTAATTAAAGCCCAAAAAGAAACTGGAAAAGTATTTCAGGTAGGAAGCCAGGGGGTATCCTCACTTGGAAATGAGAAAGCCAAGGAACTATTAAAAGATGGAGCAATTGGCCAGCTTAACTTTGCAGAGGGTTTTTGGGCGCGACACTCCCCTGGAGGAGCATGGTCATACCCAATTCCGGAAGATGCATCAGCAGAAACTGTAGATTGGGAAACCTATCTCAGTAATACCACAAAGCGTCCGTTTGATTCGAAACGTTTTTTCAGGTGGAGGAATTATCGTGATTATGGAACAGGAATGTCAGGAGATCTATTCGTTCACCTGTTTTCAAGTCTGCATTTTATCACTGATTCATTCGGTCCGAATAAAATATATTCGTCAGGAGGTTTAAGGTATTGGAAAGATGGCAGAGAGGTTCCAGATGTCCTTTTAGGCATATTCGACTATCCTGATCAGGCAAAAGCTCACCCCGCATTTAACTTATCGCTAAGATGTAATTTTATCGACGGAACCAGTGGAAGTACAATACTGAAACTAATTGGAAGTGAAGGCGCGATGGATATTGGATGGGATAGTGTTACACTTAGAAGAAACAAAAATTTCTCTTCAGATGATCCATTCTTTATTGAAAACATGAAGAATGCTGGAACACCTCTAACTGATAGAAAGAGAATCCTACCTCAGGAAGAATATACATTTTCAGCTGAAAAAGGATACATGGGAGGCCCATATGATCATTTCGTAAATTTCTTTAATGCTATAAAAAACAATGGCAAGGTTGCTGAAGATGCCATTTTCGGATATCGTGCAGCAGCACCTGCATTATTATGTAACGATAGTTATAATAATGATACAGCCATTTTATGGAATCCTGAGAAGATGCAATTAGTTAAAAAATAAGATAAATCATATAAGAAAACCCGATCAGTTTAAATACTGATCGGGTTTTCTTATTTAGAATATATAAAATTATCCAGCTATCCAGCTGAATTTATATTCAAGAGAAGGATTCTTCATTCTTTCTGCTACTCTTAACAAACGATCAGGTAAATTCATGACATAATCACGCGCTTTTTCACCGGCTTCATTTAAATCGTGTATTTTTTCAATATGCCATTCATCAATCAGTTGCTTCATAATCTGTACATAGTCTACAGCGGTATAAACACCAAGGCGTTGAGCAGCATCGGTAAAATGACCAAATGTCTGTCCCATTTGTAAGCCAACTTCACGAAGGAAGTGTGCAGGCATAACAATCTTATTACGCATCATATCTTCAAAAGCAATCATAGCCTCACTTGGATCCACTTCAAAAATCCGGAGCATAAAATCCTTATAGGCTTTAGCGTGTCTGGCCTCATCAGATGCAATTACACCACACATTTTTGACAAAAGTGTATCTCCATCAGCTTTAGCCAGGGAGGCAACCCTTCTATGGGATATATTAGTAGCTAGTTCCTGAAAACTAGTATAGATAAAATTACGGTAAGGATCATGACCAGTACCAATATCAAAACCGTCTGCAATAAGATATTGAGTAGATATTTCCATCTGGCGCATATCAACACGACCTGATAAATAAAGATATTTATTAAGCAGATCACCATGCCGGTTTTCTTCAGCAGTCCAGTGTCTTACCCATTTCATCCAGCCATTGTCTTCATCTTTTGATATGCCATCAACCATAGTCAACCAGGATTCATAAGTTGGAAGAGCTTCTTCAGTGATCGTATCACCTATTAAAACAGCAACCAGATCATAAGAAAGAGCTTGTGCATTTTCTTTAAGATCTTTGATTTCTGAATAGAAAGTATCACGGGTTGAATCAGGCAAAAAATCAGATGGCTGCCAGTTAGTTTCAATAGGTTTTAAGTATTCATGCATTTTCTCGAGCATATATTTTTCAATATGCATTAATACCTCTCTACGGGATCCTATATTGATATTCATTTCAAACTTTTATTTTTTAAATATACGCATTAAGGCGGATTAGAATACATAAAAATGTCAAAATCCTTCCTGACTTTCGTCAGGATGACTAATCGAGTCATCCTGACGAAAGTCGTGTCATCCTGACGAAAGTCGTGTCATCCTGACGAAAGTCAGGACAGAAACAAAAAAACCCTCGACAGTTTCCTGCGAGGGTTCGTTTAAAATTGGGCACC
>JBIIWE010000239.1:0-4628 GCA_044339075.1 Daejeonella sp.
ATAAATTCCTGTTTGATATATATCTGCTGAAAGTTCAGGAGGGGTGATCTCCAGAGCTTTTAAAATGGCCTCTTCAATTTTAGATATGGACTTATCCAGGCAATGTGCTATTTCAGTGTAAGAAACGGTGATTTGTTTAGGAACTCCGGTCATTAAGTCACGGCCCTGAACAGCATAATCTGCGGGTGGATCTGAAAGTTCAGGCAATGCTGCACCAACTTCAATTTTGATCTTTTCTGCGGTACGATCACCGATCATAATATTATGTTGCCTGCGGATATACTGAACGATATCACTATCAAAATTATCTCCGGCCACACGGATCGATTGATCACACACAATTCCGGAAAGAGCAATAACTGCTATCTCTGTGGTTCCACCACCGATATCAATGATCATATTTCCCATTGGTTCTTCCACATCTATTCCAATACCTACCGCTGCAGCCATAGGCTCATGGATCAGGTAAACTTCTTTGGCTCCTGCGATTTCGGCAGAATCACGTACTGCACGTTTTTCAACCTCTGTAATACCAGATGGGATACAGATCACCATACGTAAGGAAGGGAAAAACCATCCTTTACCATTATTGATCATTTTAATCATTCCGCGAATCATGTATTCCGCAGCATTGAAATCTGCAATAACACCATCTTTTAGAGGTCTTACTGTCCGGATATTGTCGTGGGTTTTCCCCTCCATTTGCATGGCTTGCTTGCCTATTGCAATAACCTTATTGGTGGTTCGATCAAAAGCTACAATTGAAGGCTCATCAACTACAACTTTATCGTTATGTATGATAAGGGTATTTGCGGTGCCAAGGTCAATGGCAATCTCTTGTGTAAACCAATTGAATAATCCCATTCTTATTTGTTATTGTGGTGAAAACTATGCTAAGATAAACTCTTTTTGTGAATGATTATTATGATGATGATAGTTCATTTTCAAAATAATCATTATCGTTTTTAATGTTTAAAGTGTCTGATTCCAGTGGTAACCATTCCAACGCCTTTAACATTTGCCATATCAATGGATTCCTGATCTTTTATTGATCCTCCGGGCTGTAAAATCATAACTACACCTGCTTCAGCTGCAATTTTAACGCAATCAGGGAATGGAAAGAAGGCATCAGATGCCATTACACTTCCTTCAATACTGAAGTTAAATGCTTTTGCTTTGACTATCGCCTGTTGTAATGCATCAACCCTTGAAGTTTGTCCGACACCGCTTGAAATTAAACAACCATCTTTTGCAAGTACGATTGTATTTGATTTGGTGTGTTTAACTATTTTATTGGCAAAAACTAAGTCTTTTAATTGCTGTTGTGTGGGCTTGCAATCGGTAACAGCAACCATTTGATCAGCAGTTTCCATCAAAAGATCTTTATCCTGTTCAATGACGCCATTCAATAATGTTTTGAATTGCTTTAAAGGAAGCTTTACATTATTTCTTTTCAGTAAGATACGATTCTTTTTCCCTGATAATATTTGTTTTGCGCCCTCGTCAAACGAAGGGGCAATCAAGACTTCAAAAAAGAGATTACTTATTTCCGTTGCGGTTTCTTCATCAATTCCGCGATTGCATATTAAAACACCTCCAAACGCCGAAACTGGATCACAGGCTAATGCAGTTTTCCATGCATTCAGAATAGAATCGCTGGAAGCTATACCACAAGCATTGGTATGCTTTAAAATTGCAAATGTCGGAGTTTCAAACTCATCAATCAGAGCTACAGCAGCATCCACATCTACGAGATTATTATAGGAGAGTTCTTTGCCATTCAGTTTTTCAAACATCGCATCCAGATTTCCATAAAAAACACCTTTTTGGTGGGGATTTTCTCCATAACGCAGGGTGCTGGCTTTTTGCTCACTGTATTTGAATACAGTTAAAGGATCTTCCTGATTGAAATAATTAAATATCGCAGTATCGTAATGTGATGAAACGTTAAATGCCTGGCGAGCAAATGATTTTCGATGATTTAAATGGGTATATCCGCCATTTTCAGAAAGAATATCACCCAATGTTTTATAATCATCCTTTGAGGCTATGATTACTACGTCATTAAAATTCTTTGCTGCAGCACGTATCAAAGATATACCACCAATATCTATCTTTTCAATGATTTCTTCTTCAGTTGCACCAGAGTTTACCGTTTCTTCAAAAGGGTATAGGTCGACAATCACAAGGTCGATCTCAGGTATTTCGTATTGTCCGATCTGTGCCTGATCTTCCTTATGCTCTCTGCGGCTTAAGATGCCACCAAATACTTTTGGATGGAGAGTTTTTACCCTGCCGCCAAGTATGGAAGGATAACCTGTCAGGTCTTCTACTGCTATTACATCAATGCCAAGTTCACGAATAAATTTTTCAGTCCCACCGGTAGAATAAAAAACAACCCCCTGTTCATGCAGTTGTTGAATTAGTGGTGCTAAATTATCTTTGTAATAGACAGAAATTAGGGCATTTTTGATCTTAACAGGATGGCTCATTTAGGATAAGGTTTTAAAGCCGCAAAGATAGTTTTTTTGATCGGTTCGGTATTAAAAAATTAGGTAAAAGCTAAAAGCTAAAAGCCAAAAGCAGAAAGCGGATTAAAAATTGGTATATTATTAAAAATTAGCAGGATCTTTATTTTTTAGCTTTTAGCTTTCCCCTTTCTGCTTTCCCCTTTCCCCTTTCTGCTTTCTGCTTTCTGCTTTCTGCTTTCTGCTTTCTGCTTTCTGCTTTCCCCTTTCCCCTTTTGGCTTTCCTATTAACTCTTCATCTTTTTCAGTAATTGCTCTACCACCTTTGGATAATGCAGATGTTCAAGCTGCTGACCTTTGAATTTGATCATTTCAATATCATCACCTTGTTCAATTTTAAAACGCGATTGATGGATGGACTCACCTTCATCGAAATGTTCATTGATAAAATGAATAGTGATTCCAGATTCTTCTTCTCCAGCGTCTAATATTGCCTGATGCACTTTGTCGCCATACATACCTTTACCTCCATATTTAGGGAGCAGGGCAGGATGAATATTAATGATTTTATTTGGAAATGCTTTTAACAGATTCTCGGGAATAAGCCATAAAAAGCCTGCCAATACAATAAGGTCGATCTGCAGATTTTTTAAAAGTTTGACGATTTCATCCGTTTTGTAGAATTCATGCTTATCGAAAATGTGGGAGGGGATTTCAAAATTATCTGCTCGTTGTAAAACGTAAGCTTCAGAATTGTTGGTCAGAACAATGGCGATCTCCGCCTCCTGGTGTTTTTTAAAATATTCCATGATCTTCTGGGCATTAGATCCGGAACCGGAAGCGAAAATGGCGATACGTTTTTTCAATTGATACTAATTTTAACAAAGATATTATTTTGGGTGTTTTAAGGAAATGAAATCGCAAATTTCATTAAAATACATGAACATTCTTCCTGCAATACGGCGTAAGAGCTTAATTTTTTAGCTAATCTTTAATATAATTAACCAATTAGCTTAGTATTTCTAAGAATGCTAAGATTAAATTAATTGCTATAAATTTCCTCTTAACTCTTGTTCGCGCTCTAATGCTTCAAATAAAGCTTTGAAATTTCCGGCTCCAAATGATTTGGCTCCTTTACGCTGAATGATTTCAAAGAATAGCGTCGGACGGTCTTCAACGGGTTTAGTAAATATCTGTAGAAGATACCCTTCTTCATCACGGTCAACCAGGATTCCTAAATGTTTTAGTGGCTCGATATCTTCCTCAATTTTACCCACTCGCTCCAGCAGATCATCGTAGTAAATGGATGGAACCTTTAAAAATTCTACCCCACGTTCCTGAAGTTTTGTTACGGTATCAACAATGTCATGTGTTGCAATGGCAATATGCTGAACACCCTCATCACCATAGAAATCGAGGTATTCTTCAACCTGCGATCTCTTTTTCCCTTCTGCAGGTTCATTGATAGGGAATTTAACATAGCCATTCCCATTGCTCATTACTTTACTCATCAGCGCTGAATATTCGGTTGAGATCTGCTTATCATCAAAGGTGAGGATATTACGGAAACCCATAACATCTTCATAGAACCTAACCCATTTATCCATTTGGTTCCATCCTACATTGCCTACACAATGATCCACATAAAGTAGTCCGGCTGGTTCCGGGTTATAGTGACTTTCCCATTTCTGATACCCTGGCATGAATAGTCCGGTATAATTATGTCGTTCAATGAATAGATGAACCGTTTCGCCATAGGTATAAATGCCGCTCATTCGAATCTCTCCGTTTTCATCCTCCAGTGTTTGGGGATCCATATAGCTTTCTGCTCCTCTTGAAGTAGTCTGTACATGTGAATCATATGCATCATCTACCCACAGGGCTATGATCTTTACCCCATCGCCATGCTTAGTTAATTGTTCGGATATTGGATGCTCTGGAAATAATGGGGTAGTTAAAACCAACCTGATCTTATTTTGTATCAGAACATAAGATGCGCGGTCTTTTACGCCGGTCTCTGGACCAGCATAAGCCAGATTTTGAAAGCCAAAAGCGGTTTTATAAAAATGTGCCGCCTGCTTTGCATTTCCTACATATAATTCGATGAAATCTGTCCCTTTTAGGGGAAGGAAATCGATGTTTTGTGCTATATTTTCAATT
>JBIIWE010000240.1:0-4625 GCA_044339075.1 Daejeonella sp.
GTAGGGGGTGGTTTTTTCATTCAGATAATCTAAAATCTGACCAATTGACGAAAACAGGAGGAATGACTCTGTCCGCGTCAAGTAAATACAGGTTCTATTTCACCAAAAACCAGAGGGTTTTCAAACTCAAAAGACACAAAAAAACCGGCATTAAGCCGGTTTTGAATTCCTTAGCCTTAAGCTAATTATAATTTTGCAAGTTCTTCAGCCATTGCAGCACCGATCTCAGCCGGAGACTCCACCACGCGAATACCGCACTCTCTCATGATCTTCATCTTAGCAGCGGCAGTATCATCAGCACCGCCAACAATTGCACCAGCATGACCCATTCTACGTCCCGGAGGAGCAGTTTGTCCGGCTATGAATCCAACTACAGGTTTAGTGCCATGCTCTTTGATCCAGTATGCAGCTTCCGCTTCCATTCCGCCACCAATCTCACCGATCATAACAATACCTTTTGTTTCAGGATCGTTCATCAATAACATAACCGCTTCTTTAGTTGGCGTTCCAATGATCGGATCACCACCAATACCGATAGCAGTTGTAATACCTAATCCTGCTTTTACCACCTGATCAACTGCTTCATATGTAAGGGTTCCAGATTTAGAAACGATACCTACTCCGCCTTTTTTGAAGATGAAACCAGGCATGATACCGATCTTAGCTTCATCAGCAGTGATGATACCCGGACAATTAGGGCCGATCAAACGGCAATCTTTGTCTGAAATATATTCTTTCACCAGAATCATATCCTTTGTCGGGATTCCTTCAGTGATACAAACAATAACTTTAATTCCTGCTTCAGCAGCTTCCATGATTGCATCAGCAGCAAAAGCCGGTGGTACAAATATGATGGAAACATCAGCACCTGTTTTATCAACGGCATCTTTTACCGTATTAAACACCGGTCGATCAAGATGACTTTGTCCTCCTTTACCAGGAGTAACACCACCTACAACCTGTGTTCCGTACTCGATCATCTGCGAGGCGTGATAGGTGCCTTCATTACCCGTGAACCCCTGAACTATTACTTTTGAATCTTTATTAACCAGTACACTCATTGAATATTTTTTTGTACCGCAAAGCTAACAGAATCGCTCATAATCTCAAAAGGTAAACACAAAAAGAATTTAAGGAATTTCAGCCTTTTTAAATCACAATAACCTCATCAGGAGCATTAGGGTCGATCGCACTTTTATAGGCCTTTTCATCGAACTCTTTTTCGCTTTTAGCGATGACAACTGAAGCTACTGCATTGCCGATCAGGTTGGTAATTGCCCGGGCTTCAGACATGAAGCGATCAACTCCCAATAATATAGCAATACTCTCTATCGGAACCACCTTTAGTGCAGTTAAAGTAGAGGCTAGCACAATAAAACCGCTTCCAGTTACACCTGCAGCACCTTTGGAGGTGATCATCAAGACCCCAATAATGGTGATCTGCTGCCCGATGCTCAGGTCAATATTGAAAACCTGTGATAAAAAGATCACCGACATCGACAGGTAAATGGAAGTACCATCCAGGTTAAATGAATAACCGGTTGGGACAACAAGACCGACGACAGATTTTGAACAACCAAATTTTTCAAGCTTGAGAATCATGCTCGGCAGCACCGATTCGGATGAAGATGTTCCAACAACGATCACAATTTCCTGCCGGATGTATTTCAGTAATTGCCAGAGACTGAATTTATACAGATAACAAATCAGATTCAGCACTCCGAAGATGAACAGGATCATGGTCATGTATACTGCGATCATCAGCTTACCCAATGGATACAAAGTTTCAAGTCCGTAAGTACCGATGGTAAAAGCCATCCCTCCAAATGCACCAAATGGAGCAAGTACCATGATCATCTTCATGATATTAAAAATCACTTTTGATAATTTTTCAAAGGTGCCAATCAGGGAAGTTCCAGCAGAACCCATACGGCTCAGTGCGAATCCAAACAGAACCGCAAAGAACAAGATTTGCAGAATATCTCCCTTGGCGAAGGATTCAAAAATATTCTTCGGAACAATATGAGCAAAAAACTCCAGCCAGTTCATATCAGATGCAGAGTCCTGGTAGGTTTGTATTTTAGAAGTATCTGCACTTGAAGCACTTACATTCACCCCTTTGCCAGGTTGAAAGATATTGGCCACCAGCAGACCAATAATTATGGCTACAGTTGTAATGACCTCAAAATAAAGAAGTGCCTTCCCGCCTACCCTACCTACTTTTTTCATATCACCCATCTGGGAAATACCCAAAACGATGGTAAAGAAAATGATCGGTGCGATCAGCATACTGATCATATTGATGAAGGTCTGACTAATCAGCTTGGCTGTGGGAGCGAACCCCGGAAAATTAATTCCGACCAGCACTCCTAAAACGATGGCAACCAAAACCTGAAAGGTCAGGTGAGATACAACTCTCTTCATAATAAAGGGATATAAACTTAAAGTTCTAAGGTAATTTATTTTAAGGATAATTTATCCTTTGGCAATTCCTTCTGAATTAAACTGCAGATCATACAGGCGCTTATAAAAACCATTGAGCTTTAAAAGCTGCTGATGGGTCCCCATTTCTTTGATCTCACCCTGATCTAGTACAATGATGCGGTTGGCATGTTGAATGGTTGACAATCGATGGGCAATTACTATAGAAGTACGGCCCTCCATTAGTTTATTGATGGCATTCTGGATAAGCTCTTCGGTTTCAGTATCAACTGAAGCTGTAGCTTCATCAAGAACTAATATTTGAGGGTTGTAAACCAGGGCACGGATGAAGGAAATTAGCTGAGCCTGACCAGCCGATAAGGTAGCTCCCCTTTCCATCACATCATAATCGAAACCACCGGGTAACCGGTTGATGAATTCTAATGCCCCCACATCCTGAGCAGCTTTTAAAAGTGCATCTCTGCTGATCTCCTGGTTATTCAGATTGATATTATTGGCGATGGAATCCGAGAAAAGAAATACATCCTGCAAGACGGTGGCAATATTTGAACGAAGGTAGTTAAGTTCATACTCTCGGATATCTATTCCGTCGACCAATACACTGCCCTTATTTACTTCATAAAAACGGTTCAAGATATTGATGGTGGAAGACTTACCGGCACCTGTTGCTCCAACCAATGCCAGGGTCTCACCCGGTTTAACATGAAAGGAAATATCCTTCAATACCCAGTTTTCATCATTATAAGCAAACCAAACGTTTTTAAATTGGATATCTCCATTCAAATGAGATGGTTTATGCCTTCCCTTATCTTCCGTTCTTTCGTCGGTATCGAGCACATTGAAGATCCGCTCAGCTCCAACCATGCCCATTTGCAGGGTATTGAACTTATCTGCAAGTTCACGGATAGGCCTAAACAACATATTGATATACATGATAAACGAGACCACCACTCCAGGAGAAATCTGATCAGAAAGAATGGATCTTGAGCCATACCATACCAACAAGCCAATTGAGATTGCTGAAATAATCTCTACTACAGGAAAGAAGATAGAATAATACCAGTTTGAGCGGATATGAGCATCTCGATGTTTAGCATTGATCTGTCTGAACTTCCCCATCTCTTGATCTTCCCTTGCAAAATATTGGATGATCCTAATTCCGGAAATATGCTCCTGTAAAAAGGTGTTCAAATTTGATATTTGCGTTCGCACATCCTGAAAGGCAGATTTGATTGCTTCTTTAAACACGTACGATGCAACCATTAAAAAGGGCATCGGAATTAAAACAATGATCGTAAGTTCCCAGTCGGTATAAAGCATTACGGCAATAATTGCAACTACCTGCAAAACATCACCGATAATAACAATCAAACCTTCAGAAAATATATCTGCAATCGTTTCCAGATCGGAAACCGTTCGGGTGATCAGTTGCCCTATGGGTGTTCGGTCAAAATATTTAAGTTTAAGGCTACTAATATGATTAAAAACATTTACGCGCAGGTCTTTGATCACCGACTGCCCAAGAACATTGGTAAAAAAGGTATGATAATACTGAACGCCAGTCTGGATCAGTAATAATCCGACCATCAGTAAACTCATATTCAGTAAACCGCTACTGTCATTGAGGAGGATATATTTATCCAGTGTGTACTGAATAAGCCAAGGCCGAAGAGGTGCAAGAACAGCCAGAAGAATGGTCAAAAAAATTGACCATGCAAAGATCCTGCGGTATGGATAAGCATACCGAAACACCCTTTTCAGGAGATTCACATCAACCGCATTGCCGCTTACTTTAGCCATTTAGTATGGAAAATATTGATTCAAATCCTGTTATTCTTAAAGCGCTGTATTTTATTGTCAATTTATTTTTCAAGGGATAAATAAGGGTAAATTACTTCTGTTAGATATAAACCGCATGCGGCAACAGACTCACCTGCCACAGATCTGTTTTTACTGTCGATCACCTTTCTGATATCCTCCACTTCCATCTCCTTCTTTCCCACTTTGATGAGAGTTCCTACTATTGCACGAACCATATTCCTTAAAAACCGGTCGGCCGAAATATGAAATGCAATGCCCTGCTCAGTTTTTACCCACTCAGCTCTTTGTATCAGGCAATTATTGGTCAGTGTTTTTGTATTTGATTTACTGAAACAGCTAAAATCTTTATATTCCATGAGGAT
>JBIIWE010000241.1:0-4606 GCA_044339075.1 Daejeonella sp.
TGAAGAAATTGATGGCTTAAAAACCGGACTTAAAAATGCGCATCGTGAAGCCAAGCCTGCAATTGATCAATTAGGTAAATTTATTGGGAATGCCGGAATGATTATCATAAAGATCATTGGAGCCATAATCATCTTCAGTGGGGTAGTTGCACTTTTTGCATTAATAGTGGCGCTCATTGTGTTTTTAGGTTACTGGAATAGCAATGAGTTAACTGCATACCCTTTCAATATGGTTAATCCGGCCAATAAATCCATTCTAACATTAAGTGCATTTGTTCTGATCTTCATTCCTTTGACTGCACTGGTTGTATTTGCTATAAAAGTACTCTTTGCGCGCGTTGAAATATCGAAAACGGTGTATTTTGGAATGCTGATTATATGGCTTGGCGGACTAGGAATTGGCATTTATCATATCTCAAAAGTAGGATCAGAGTTTAATGAAGAGGCCAGATTCACCATCACCTCTTCCATAAAACCAGGCGGAGTTTACTTCCTGAAAATGAACCCCTCGCAATACCTGAGTAAGGAAGACAGCCTTGAATACAACATAAATCCAAATGATTTTAAAGGAAGGATCATTATAAATAGCAGGCGGGGAAATTTCAATTTACCAAGGAACGTAAACCTTAAAATAGTAAAAGCTGATGTCTCAAGGCCGGTATTGATACAAGAATTCAGTGCTAAAGGTCCCAACTTTGAAACTGCATTGGCAAACGCAAGACAAGCAAAGTATCGTTTCATACAAACAGATTCATTAATTCTGTTAGATGGGAATACCTACGTAAAAAGAGGAGAATTATGGCGGGATCAGCGAGTTCATCTAACCCTAAAAATACCTGAAAATACATTGATTTACATCGAAGGAACATTAAACCAATATCTGGAGGATTATAGTCTCTGGGAATGTCAGCCAGAAAATGCCAAACCAGATTTTCTTTCAGAATGGATCATGACATCCAATGGCTTAAAATGCCAAAACGATAGTCTGTATATTAAAAACAGAGATGTGGTTGAACCAACGAATAACTTTTAAAAATTCATTACAGAAGACCTGAACCCAAATTCAGGTCTTCTGTAAAATTAATGCCCAACCATAAATACAGCATTACTGAATAATAGTTTACCATTTTCCCAAAAACTACGGAATAGCGGGTTATCAGCTAAATATACTACTGAGCCATTCCCAATTTCCTGAACACCAAAAATCAAACCATCGGTTAATTTTTTCCTGACTTTCGAACCTACAAAGCCGGTAACATAATTATCTTTCTTAACTACTCCAACATTCCATCCATCACTCATATATTGATAAACCTTATCATCAAGCTTTAAGGTATAGTAGAAATCAGGAAAACCAAAAGCAAGAGGATGGGTATTATCCAGATCTACTCTATATATAGCACCTGGAATATTTGTTTGAACACTTTCTCTTTCTCGGTTCTCATAAGATTTAAGCACTTTATACGGATCAATTTCCTTTTCTTCTTTTTTTGCTTCTTCCTTATTTTTGATATCAAAACCTTTCACCCCTACCAGTTGAGATACAGCAGCATCCATAGCGATCAGCTTTCCGCCATTACGTATCCATTGCAGGATTTTATCGTTTCCTAAATCAGTATAATTACCATTCGGTAAAATAAGCACATCAATGCCTGACCAGTCGATACGGCTAAGGTCCTGTGACCGGACTACACTAAGCGGATAGTTAATTTGTTGCTCAAAAAAATGCCAGATCTCTCCAAAAGCAAGTGATGAAGCAGCTTCACCGCTTACAACAACAACCCTTGGTTTTCTGATATACCTAACCTTATCTGAGCCAAGATCCGCACCCTTATCCACAAAAGCTGAAGAAATTGGCTGTAAGGCAATACCTGATTTATTGGCTAATTCCGTTACTACCTTCTCAAAACCTCCATCAAGGCTTGAATTTCCATTACGCGCAATGATCAGTGAGCCCGCGTTGAATCTATTACCTCCGCTTTCGAAAGGAATTTCAGAATACCGAACCTTTATATTTTTACTTAATAATTCGGCCAGAAACTTAACATCTGCCACCGAATTCCAATTTGCAACGTAAGCAACCGGGTTTGATAGGCTGGAAATAGTTGAAGTCTGTACTTCAAGAGTGCTCATCAAAGGACTTAAGGACTCCTTGCTAGCAAATGCCTGAATTCCGTGTGCATAGGGCAAAGACCATGCAGTAATGTCATAGGTTGCAGAGTCAGAAACAAAGGTATTAGGTTCAAACAGTACTTTTAAAAGAACAGATTTTGGTTGATGGGCGCTGATAACCATATCGGTTTTGGCAACCTTAATATTCTCAGACTTTCCAGTGAAGTAGTTGAAAGCCTGTGCTCCTTTTGACGAACCATACCCAAATTCTATTCCATTTCGTTGTAAAAGCGTAGCCAAACTTTTGAGTTTTTCAGTATTATCTCCCCGTATAATATAAGATTTATACTCTCCAGGAGGATTTGTTTTACTGTTGGCAAAATAATTTCTGAACTCATTCAATGCCCTTTCTGCATTTTTTGAGGAAGCTTCGACTGTAGAAAGTCCGGTAGTAAAATGATGATCGATACGGTCTTTTAAAGTAAGGGTATCACCTTCTGAATTAATAATTGCCAATCCGGCTCTTCCAGAACCACCCTGTTCAAAGGTCATACCTACAGAACCATTATAAATTGGATATGTATCCCCATAGGATGGATATAAAAGATCAAAGCGCTCTTTAGTAAAATACATCCAGCTCTTTTCATCAAAATAAAGTGCATTGTTCTTTCCAATGATTGTTTGAAATTCTCTTTGCCATTGACTAATATCCTGGTGATAAGGTTCAGCTGCAGGAGCAAAATAATAGGGCTCATCAACCCCTTGTTCATGAAAATCTACATGCACCTGAGGAAGCCATTTATTAAATACTGCCAGTCGCTGCTGACTTTCTATTTGAGTCTGCCATGCCCAGTCGCGATTAAGGTCGAAATAATAATGGTTTGCTCGTCCGCCTGGCCAGGGCTCCATATGTTCACGTGAATAGGGAAGTGCATCAGGAACTATGTTTCTAATAGGATTATAAAAATTAACATACCGCTCTCTTCCATCAGGATTTAAACAAGGATCAATAACAACAAGGGTGTTTTTCAACCATCCTTTTGTACGTTGATTTGCGGGATTAAGAAGTTCATAGATCGTTTGAAGTGATGCTTCAGTTGATACAGACTCATTTCCATGCACATTGTAACTTAACCAAACAACAACAGGCTGGTCTGATGTTACACCTTTTGAAGCAGTAACAGCACTTTGTTCATTTATCCCGGCAAGATTCAGATTATATTTTCTAATCTCATCGAGCCTGCCGATATTAGTATCAGACCCCACAAATGCGAGAAGCAAAGGACGCCCTTCATTGGTTTTTCCATATTCCAATAACTGAATATTCTTAGAAACTGAAGTCAGATATTTATAATAATCAACAACCCGATGATGCGGAGTAAACTGATCACCTAGTTTATAACCCAAAAATTCTGAAGGTGATTGTATTTTTTGAGCTTGAACACTAAAAATTCCAGTGATCAAAAGGAAAATTAAAAAACAGCATTTTTTCATATAAAACTAATTTTTACGCCAGCTGGCCGGCTGTTAAATTTTTATCAGGCTTTCAATTTATATTGGTAAGAGATAAACCTGCTTAAAAGGGGAATTTTTTACAGGTTAATTGGTTATTTCCGGATTCTATTTCAAAACCAGCATTACGGCGTCTAATCTACGAAGGAAAAAGTCTAATTGCCAAATTCTTCGCCTTAATGAACAAAAATCTTAATATTGTATCAAGCTAGATAACATGACAACAGAGCAATTATACAAGATTTACTTAAAACACCCCCAAATCTGTACTGATACAAGGAAAATAACAGCTTCCTGTCTGTTTTTTGCACTTAAGGGTGATAATTTTGATGGAAATAAATTTGCTCTTCAGGCCATTGAAAGCGGAGCAGAATATGCTATTATTGATGATGCAGAATACGCATTGGATGATCGATTTATAGTCGTTCAAGATGTTTTGGAAACCCTTCAGGATCTCGCCCGATTACATCGAAACCATTTGAAGATACCTGTCATCGGTATAACCGGATCAAATGGAAAAACGACAACCAAAGAACTAATCAGATCTGTTCTCTCACAACAGTTCAACACCTTTGCAACTGAGGGCAACCTGAATAATCATATTGGAGTCCCTTTAAGTATCTTATCGGTAACTAATGATTGCGAAATCGCAATCATTGAAATGGGCGCCAATCACCAGCGTGAGATCGCATTTCTATGTAGTATTTCTCAGCCAAGTCATGGAATGATCACCAATATTGGAAAAGCACATTTAGAAGGATTTGGCGGGATAGAAGGAGTCAGGATTGGTAAAGGAGAACTGTATGAATTTCTTTCTAAAACAGGCGGTATTGTATTTCTAAATAATGATGATCAGACACTTAGCAGCATGGCTCACGAAAGAGGATTGGCAAATACAGTAGGATATGGAAAAGGAGAAAAAAACTTTCTTTCAGCAAGGCTAAAAAGCTCAACTCCATGCCTCAATATTGATTGGAATCTT
>JBIIWE010000285.1:0-4203 GCA_044339075.1 Daejeonella sp.
GTCCGTGTTTAGTCCGCGTTTAGTGTATGTTTAGTACACGATTTCTAATAGGAAGGTACGAACAAAAATATAAGCTATCTGACTGCAGAATAGCATAGATTTCAGAGATTTGTGGTGCTGGAAAAATAAGCGGCTGTTTTGCGGCTTATATCCTTATTTAAACAGTAGTACTGATATCTGTTTTGGGAGGAAAAAGGATTCTATTTTTATTCTTTAGGACAGTTTTAATCATTAAATTTGCTAAAGTTTCAGGCATTTTAATCTAATTGCTAAAACTATTTCAGGTAAGTATCAACCTCTACTTTTGTAACCAATTGAAATGGGATCATCAACTCTTTTTCAACTTTTTGTCCCTTAGCGATCTTTACAGCGGTTTCAATAGCTCCCGCACCTTGTTTTTTAGCATCCTGAAAAACCGTAGCATCTAAATCGCCTTTTTTGACTGCCTGTAAAGCATCCGCGATAGCGTCAATGCTTACGACCACAACTTTATCTTTCATTCCGGCATCTTGCAATGCTTTTACTGCCCCCAATCCCATTTCATCGTTGTGCGCAAATACTGCATTGATTTTGTTACCATAAGATTGAATCCAGTTTTGCATCAGATCCATACTTTTGGATCTGTCCCATTCGGCAGTTTGTTGTGCAATCAGTTTGAGTCCGGGGTATTCTTTCAGGATCTCTTTTGCACCCTGCTCTCTTTGTATTTGAGCGGCCTGTCCATTTAAACCCTGAATCATCACAATATTACCTTTTCCTCCTAGCTGTTCGGCAATGAATTTCATCGCAATTCTGCCGGATTCTAAATCATTGGACCCAACAAAGGCAGTTGGTGCTATTTTGGTTGCTGAGTTAACATTTACAATTGGGATATTGGCTGCCAGAGCTTTGGTTACAGCAGGTGAACATGCTTCATATTCACTAGGATTCAGAATAATAACATCCACTTTTTGTGCTATAAAACTCTCTATCTGTTCAATTTGCTTTAATGGAGAACGTTCGCCATCCACAATAATCAATTCTGCACCTAATTCCTGCGCTTTTTTCTGCATCTCATCATTGATATTTACAATGAATTCATTTTGCATACTTAGCATTGAAATACCTATTACTATTTTATTTGCCTTGCTTTTTTCGCTGTTAGTGGATTGATTACATGCTGCAATTAGCATGATTAATGTGATTAAAATCAGATAAGAGTATTTCATTTTTTATTTTTAAGAATTTGATTTCTGGTTCAGGCTATCTAACACCACTGCTCCAATGATGATGATTCCCATTACCACTTGTTGATAGTAGGATGTGACATTAAGTAAATCTAAGCCATTATTTATTACGCCAATAAGTAAAACACCTATTAAGGTGCCTGCCATACTTCCCCTTCCACCTGTAGTGCTTGTGCCACCAATAACGACTGCTGCAATAGCATCTAACTCGAATCCAGCTCCAGCATTGGGCTGGCCGGTAGTAATTCTCGACGCTAATAAAATGCCTGCTAAACCTGCCAATAAGCCCGAGATTGAATATACAGATAATTTTACCCGATCAATATTAATTCCTGAAGCTCTTGCAGCTTGTTCGTTACCGCCAATAGCATAAATGTACCTTCCTAAGATCGTTTTATTGAGGATAATAGAACAGATTGCAAAAACAAAAATGAAAATTAGTATTAAAACAGGAATTCCAAGAACAGTTCCACTTCCTAAATAATTAAAAGAGTCCGACAGGTTAGATACCGGCCTGCCATCGCTTAGTATCAGGGCTAATCCTCGTCCTATGGTCATCGTACCCAGCGTGACAATAAAAGGAGCGATTTTACTTTTTGTGATGATAAAACCATTGAAAGCTCCCATAAGCAGACCCGCCAACAAACCCATTAATATTGGAATTAAAACAGGATAACTATCAGGATGGGCAAGCATTGCAGATGTAACGCCAGTGACCGCAACTATAGAACCTAAGGATAGATCAATGCCTCCTGTAATGATCACAAAAGTTACTCCAAAGGCCAGTAGGGCATTGATTGAAACCTGAGTGATAATGATGGTCCAGTTGGAAACAGTTAAAAATTGAGGTGTAATCAGAGAGATTATAAGGCAAATAATGCCAAATACAATGAGTAAACCATATTGGCGGATGTTATTAATGTATTGCATAGTGCATGATTTTTTCTTGACTTGCTTCCTGTTTGTTTAGAATAGCTGTTTGTTTTCCTTTTGATAAAACTAGGATTCTGTCACTCATTCCCAAAATTTCAGGTAATTCTGATGAGATGATGATGACCGCTAAACCATCGTTGGCCAATTGGTTAATTAGCTTATAGATTTCATGCTTCGCTCCAATGTCAATTCCTCTGGTAGGCTCATCCAGAATAATGAGAGAGGGTGAGACTAATAAAGCCTTTGCAATTACAATTTTTTGTTGATTTCCCCCGCTTAGATTTATTACTTTTTGTTTAAGGCCTGCAGTTTTTATTTTTAGATCGCCAGCCATTTGGGAAGATGCTTTTGTCTCTTTTTTAGTTTGAATGAACCCTCCTTTTGAATAGTTTTTCAAATTAGAGAGACTAATATTTTCAATAACTGACAATTCTGGAATGAATCCTAATGCTTTTCGGTCTTCACCGACATATACGATACCTTTTTCTATAGCATCTTTTGGGGATTTTATTTCTATTTTATGGCCTTTTAATATTATTTCACCACTATCTAGTTTGTCTAATCCAAAAATAACTCTTGCAATTTCGGTTCTGCCAGCACCCATTAAGCCTGCAATTCCAAGTATTTCACGCGCATGTACTTCGAAATTGATATTTTCAAACTTGCTTTTTTTAGTTAAGCCGCGGACTTCTAAAATTACATTGCCCGGCACCCTGGAGTCTGAAGAAAATAAGCTTTCAATTTCTCGACCAACCATCAGTGAGATCAGGCTGTTTTTATTCAGTTCATTTGTATTTTTTGTAGTAATATATTTACCATCCCTCAATACAGTTATTCGATCTGCAATCTGAAAGATCTCCTCTAGTTTATGAGAAATATAGATAATGGCTACACCCTTACTTTTTAAATCATCAATTATTTTAAAAAGTATTTCGCACTCTTTATCTGAGAGTGCAGAGGTAGGTTCGTCCATGATGATGACCTTTGCATGGTTAGAAATTGCTTTAGCGATTTCAATTAGCTGCATTTCGGCAATGCTCAGCTGTTTTGCTTTGGTCTGGACATTTAGATCCAGTCCGATCAAATTCAATATTTCCTGTGATCTTTGATCTATTTGATGTTCATCAACCCAAAACCTTCCTTTAGATTCTCTTCCTAAAAAAATATTTTGAGCGACCGTTAATTCAGGGACCATTAAAATTTCCTGATGGATCATTGAAATGCCTTTTTGCAGCATTTTATGAACATCCAAGTTTTCAATGAGCTCTCCGTTGAAATTAATTGATCCTGAATCCGGAAGCATGAGGCCCATTAAAATTTTCATGAATGTGGACTTACCAGCTCCATTTTCACCCATTAGGGCATGAACTTCTCCCGGATAAAGATCAAACTGAATATTATCCAGTGCCTTAATGCCTGAAAAAGATTTATTCAGATCCTTTACACGTATAATTTGTTCAGCAGATTCAGACATACCTATTCAAATTCGAATTCTTTGTTGACGATGAATGTACCGATTTGCAATTAATAAAAAAAAATCCCCGCTAAATGTAGCGGAGATTTTTTTTCAGAAGGTTGAATGGAATGCTTAACGTTCTGAGCTAATGAATTTTGATTCGATAACTTTAAGTCGATCCTGTAATTTTTTATTCAGTTCTTTCTCCCTATTCTGATCAGTCAATTTTGCAAGTTCAGTCATTACATAAACTCCGAGCTGTATCTCACGTGTATTCAGATTTTCCTTTGTCTTTGCTATGGCAGCAAGATAATTCAGCTGATCTTCGATGTATTCGGCCGTATTGGCAACAAGTTCATTGGCTTTCTTTGTTTCTTTTAGCTTATAAAGTAGATCGGCCATGTAGAATTTACGGATAGTAAAGTTTAGCGAATGATTTTTATCAGGCACTACTTCCAAGCATTTTAAAAGTGCTTTTTTAGCCTCTTCAGTCCGACCCTCGCGATACAGATTTTCTGCAAGAATGTTAAAATGGTTGATGATGGTAAAGCTCATTCTTACTGATTCCGGATCAAGATAAGTGGCATT
>JBIIWE010000242.1:0-4585 GCA_044339075.1 Daejeonella sp.
AAATTTATACTTGTAATAATTTAAGCTTGCTGCAACTTCCGCACTAAGTCTTTCACCGATATTCGTTGAAAAGCGGGTGAAATAAAAGAATTGATTTGAAATAATATCATCCTGAGCCTGAAGGCTGCCCTGAACACCTCTGTTATTATTGTAATTGGCTATATCAGCTCCGGTAGTTTGTAATTCAAGACCTGCATTCCATTTCCAATTAATTGATTTATCCTGATTGCCAGATAATTCCAGATAAGTACGTATTCCGGCAGTATTCTCTTTTCTAATTTCATAATTAGTTATGAAAGGATTCAGGTAATCTGTTGATGAACCGTAAAGTGCAATAACATGTCTCAGGTTATTGATGATCTTAGCTTCATTGACAATTCCGGCATATAAGGTATTGTTTTCAATCCTTGCTTTTTGAGCTACAGGACCAGCAACAAATGCCGTTGAAGGTCTCGCTGCCCTTGGGTTAGCTGTATATTGTGCCAGCGTTAATCCTCCAGGGGTTTTGTATTCCAGATCTGAGTAGAATGCCAGAACGCGCAATTGATTCTCTTCTGAATAATTCATACGGTACATCACTTGTGCGAAGTTGCGGCTCATAGCACTGTGTTCTCTGTAGCCATCCGACCTTTGGTAAGAATGATTAATATTCAGGAATTGATTTTTAAATTTTTTCTGGATAGCAATTTTCTCCTGGAATAAACCATAGGAGCCGCTACTTATTCCAGCTGATGCCCATGAACTGTCGGCACGTTTATCAACAGGGTTTAACAACACAACACCACCTGAGTTCGCCCCGAATAAACTGCCATCAGGTCCTTTTAATACTTCAAGATTATGAATGCTGTTTACATCTATAAGGTTCAGATAGGTATTGCCACCTGCATCTGTTAAAGGGAATTCATCTAGGTAAACCTTTACATTTCTAACTCCAAAAGGTGAACGTAATGAACTACCGCGAATTGATAAGCGGTAACTGCCAGGAGATCTTTCTTCCATTCGGATACCCGGTACGGAGTTCAAAGCCGGAAGCATGGAAATGCCAGGCTGATCTCTCAATTGTTTATTACTGATCAGGCTGACAGATGAAGGAACCCGTAAAATTGGTTGCTCAGATAGATAAGCACGTATCACTATTTCTCCCACTTTCTGTACAGAATCAACCTTGCTTTGGGCAAAGCTGAAATTAACAAGGAGCGAAAATAGTATGGTAATTGTTATTTCCTTAGGTATTAAGTATCTGTTCAGATCCATTGCATTATTTTAACGCCAAGCGAATTAAAGGCAAGGCAAATTTATTAAAACTTAGGAGTATAAAACAGGGATTAAATCTTAGGGATGTAAAATTTTTGAATGAATTGTTAAATAATTTAATAAATCGGTAGAGGAATTAAATTAAAGCAAAAAAACCATCCTGAAAATGGGATGGCTTTTTATTTTTTTGTCTTTATTCGAAATATTCCTTCATTTTATCGAAGAAACTTTTTTCGTTTTTGCCAGGTTGTGGCTTGAAATTCGGAGATTCCTTTAAGCCATCTAAAATTTCACGTTCCTCTTTTGATAGCATTTTTGGAGTCCAGATATTTATGTAGATCAATTGATCTCCACGGTGATATGAATTTACCTCCGGAACACCTTTTGACTTCAGGCGTAGAATTTTACCTCCCTGAGTTCCAGGGTCAATTTTTATTTTTGCTTTCCCATCTATCGTAGGAACTTCAATGCTTGCACCAATCGCCGCATCAATAAAGCTGATATGAAGATCATAAATGATATTATTTCCTTCACGTTTTAATGAGTCGTGCGGAATTTCTTCAATAAGAATAATCAGATCACCCGGAATACCACCTCGAGGTGCAGCATTTCCTTTTCCGCTCATAGATAATTGCATTCCTTCACTTACACCGGCAGGAATGTTTATACTGATCGTTTCTTCGCCACGGGTTAAACCGTCTCCTTGGCAGCTGGTGCATTTTGAAGTAATTTGTGTTCCTTCACCATTGCAAGTTGGGCACGTGCTGGTCGTTTGCATCTGTCCCAGAATGGTGTTTGTAACCCTTCTTACCGCTCCACTACCATTACAAGTCTGGCAAGTATTGAATGATGATTTGTCTTTTGCACCACTGCCATCACATGGTTCACATATAACTTGTTTATTTACTCTAACCTTCTTCTCAACACCCTTTGCGATCTCTTCAAGGCTAAGTTTAACCTTGATTCGTAGATTGCTTCCACGTGCTGCACGACGTCCACCACGGGTTTGCTGCTGGCCGCCGAAGAAACTGTCAAATGGACTGCCACCACCAGCAGCACCACCACCAAAGATGTCTCCGAACTGGCTGAATATGTCTTCCATATTCATGTGACCACCACCGTATCCGCCACCACCATTAGGGCTTGAGGCTCCTCCGGCATGACCAAACTGGTCATATCTTCTTTTCTTTTCAGTGTTACTTAAAACCTCATAGGCTTCAGCTGCTTCCTTGAAATTTTCTTCAGACTGTTTATCTCCCGGATTTTTATCCGGATGATATTTAATTGCCATTTTTCGATAAGCTTTTTTTATCTCATCTGCAGTTGAGCTGCGTGTTACTCCAAGTATGTCGTAATAATCTCTTTTAGCCATTTTTTTAAATAAACACTATGCACCATTTTAAAAGTCCGGCATAAAGACTGGCATAGTATCTATGCTCCTATAATAACTTTTGCAAAGCGTATCACCTTGTCATTCAGATAATATCCTTTTTCTAATTCATCCAATACTTTTCCTTTAAGATCATCAGATGGTGCAGGAATATTGGTGATTCCCTCATGAACATCAGCATCAAATTCAGCTCCAATTGAAATCATTTCTTTTAGACCTTTATTAGTCAGTAGGTTTTTTAATTTGTGATGAACAAGTTTCACACCCTCTTTCACGGCCTCAATATCTGAAGCCGTTTCCATAGATTTCTGAGCTCTTTCAAAATCATCTAGTACAGATAAAAGATCAACAATCACATCTTTTCCTGCAATCTGAAGTAATTCCAGACGTTCCTTGCTTGTACGACGTTTGAAATTATCAAACTCAGCATATAACCTTAAATATTTGTTTTGCCATTCAGAAGCCTCAGCTTTAAATTTTTCCTCATCTGAAATTTGCACTTCATCTGGCTGAGTTGAATTTTCATCGATTTCTGGCAACTCATTATTTACTGACTCATTTTCTTCTACAATATCCTTTTGCTCAGTATTTTCAGTCGTTTGATTCTCTTCCATTTTAGTCTTCTTCTTTTTATTCAATAATTCTGAAAATTTCATATTATTTAATGGCAATTTTTTTGCCAAAAATTAAATCAGTCAAGCTGTCAGCATTTCGGCTGAAATCCACTTACAACTGACATTAACTGCCTGTGATGTTAATGAAAATTGTTAGATCTTAACGTCCTGGTGAATAATCCCACCTTCGCATTTGATAATTCTTGACGGAAATGTTCTGATGATATGATAATCATGAGATGCCATTAATACAGCAGTTCCGGATTGACTGATCTGTTTTAACAAGGTTACAATGTCTTCAGAAGTATCCGGATCCAGGTTGCCTGTTGGTTCATCGGCCAGAATTAATTCGGGGTCATTCAGCAAGGCTCTGGCAATTACAACTCGTTGTTGCTCACCACCGGATAATTCATGTGGCATTTTTTTAGTTTTGGAGCGTAAACCAACTTTTTCAAGCACATCTAATATTCGTGTAGAAATTAGTTTTTTATCTTTCCATCCTGTAGCTTTTAATACAAATTCCAGATTTTCCTCAACGGTCCGGTCTGTCAGTAATTGAAAATCCTGAAATACAATTCCCAGTTTGCGTCGTAAAAAAGGAATATCCTTATCAGTTATTTTTCTCAGGTCAAATCCTGCAACTTGTCCTTGACCGTTTGCAATATGTAGCTCACCATAAATTACTTTCAGCAGGCTGCTTTTACCCGATCCTGTTTGTCCGATCAGGAAAACAAATTCCCCGGGACTGATCTGTAGGTTGACATTGTTTAGAACTAAATGTTTCTGCTGGTAGATGTTTACACCATCTAATTTTATAACCGAGTTGCCTATCATAATTCAAGTTTTAAAATTTGCCCGAAAGGCAGGTCTTTAATTTTATTCATAATGTATTCAGCCTGATCCGCTAATCCTGCTTTGTCCAATGCTTTTTCAGGTCTGTCTAATCTGAAATAAGCCAGTAAGGTGAATTTTTCATCACGCAATTGAACATAATCCGGGATCTTTGCAACCCCTTTAACTTTAATCACATACATTGGCGGCAAAGTTAATTATTTATTAGTAGTTAGTAGTTAGTAATTAGTGGTTAGTAATTAGTGGTTAGTAGTTAGTGGTTAGTGGTTAGTAGTTAGTAGTTAGTAATTAGTAGTTAGTGGTTAGTAATTAGTGGTTAGTAATTAGTGGTTAGTAGTTAGTAGTTAGTGGTTAGTAATTAGTAGTTAGTAGTTAGACATGAAGTGCTAATTTGAAAAAGGGTCTGTAAAATAAACTGTGTCATTGCCTTCAAGCCCCCGGCCCTCAAAGGCTAAGGGGGCGGTTCAAATCAATT
>JBIIWE010000243.1:0-4582 GCA_044339075.1 Daejeonella sp.
GATTGGAACAATTGGTGCTATTGAGCAGGCAGCTCATCAGGTAGCTATCAATCTGGCATCAATGACCTACATGATGGCTAGCGGGGTTTCAGCAGCTGCAACAATAAAAACGGGGAATAATTTCGGAAAGGAAGATTTTATGAACTTAAGACTTTCAGCCATTTCAAGCTACCATATAGTTTTGATATTTATGGCGATAGCTGCACTTTTATTTGCGGGCTTAAATCAATATTTACCTTGGATATATACTTCAGATAAAGCAGTAATATCAATTGCTGCTCAACTACTTATAATTGCAGCTTTCTTTCAATTATTTGATGGAACTCAGGTTGTTGGATTAGGTATACTCAGAGGTTTAGGAGATGTGAATATTCCTACCTTGATCACCTTTGTTGCTTATTGGATCATTGGTATACCTATGGGGTATTTTTTAGGGATTTATTTAGGATGGGGAGCAAATGGTATCTGGTATGGATTAACCCTGGGATTACTAGTATCTGCAGGATTACTCTTTACCAGATTCCATTTCTTTTCTAAGAAGCTGGTTCAGCTAGCTCATAAAGTATAGCAGAAACTGGAATTTTGATCTCATTATAGATCTGTGACTGCATTTTCTTCAATCTGTCTGCATGATCATCCAAACGGTCATTGATGTTCATGTATCTGATCAAATCACCTGTCCGTGTATCAATAAATCTGTATCGCGTAAAATGTTGCTTTTCCATATTGCAAATTTACACTAAATTTATTGAAAATCAGCATTTTACGTTAAAAAAAGGAGTGAATATCCAATTTAAAAATAGAGATCATGTGCGATTCGAAAGGTATTACAGTGAGCATCAACGATATCCGAGACTTTAGGTGAGTACCCTCCACCCATACTAACCTGAACAGGAAGCTTCAATTTTTTACATAATCCAAGCACCATTTCATCTCTTTCTCTACAGGCTTTTGTGGAAACATTCAGTTTTCCAAGCTTATCTGAAGAAAGTATATCCACCCCTGCCAAATAAAAAACAAAATCAGGTTCATGTTTTGCGAAGAGAATACTCAGGTGATCCGACAGTATATTTAGATATTCTTGATCAGAAGTACCATCAGCAAGCCCTATATCCAAATTTGAATGTTCCTTTCGAAATGGAAAATTCTTTTCAGCATGCATAGAGAAAGTGAAAACCCTTTCTTCATTTCTAAATATTTCTGCTGTTCCATTTCCCTGATGAACATCAAGATCAATAATTAGTATCCTGCTTGATAAACCCTTTGACAGCAGGTAATTAGCTGCAATAGCCTGGTCATTTAACAGACAAAAACCTTCTGCCCAATTTGAACCTGCATGATGAGTTCCTCCGGCAACATTAAAAGCAATTCCATGTTCCAGTGCATAAAAACAGCAATTCACGGTCCCTTGAGCTATTCTTAACTCTCGTTCTACCAAACCCGCAGATAAAGGGAAACCAGATCGCCTGATTTCTGCAGAACTTAACTGCAGATTCTTTAGTCGTTCCCAATAGTCTTTTTCATGGCTTAATAAAATAATTTCTTCTTGAATCTCAGAAGGTGAAAAGAGATTCTTTTCAGAGATAAGCCCTTCATATATAAGTTGTTCAGGAATGAGCTCATATTTAATCATCGGAAACCGATGTCCTTCAGGTAGTGGATGAACATAAACTGGATCAAAAGCAATGTAAAGCACCGGATGATTAAGAGTTTATGAGCTTTTTATCACTTATTGATCTGCTGACTATGCGGATGATCAAAGCAAGCAGAATGACTGCAAACGCAGCATATGCCGCATTGATAACAATTTCAAAATCAATTGGGCTAACCTGCTGACGCTTTAGTACAATTCCATATAAAGCCCAAAGTACTACCAATCCAAAGGGAACATTTCTCCTAACCAGAATAATGAACAAGGAGATCAATGTAGCTGTCCCAATCATAATGATCACCCAATAACTCTCAGAGATACCGGCGCCTGACCAGTTTACTGATTTAAGATAAGCACTGATATTAGCAATAGTAGCAATACATATCCAGGCAAAATAAATACTTAAGGGAAACTGCGTAAATATCTTAGTTGAAACTGTTCGAGCTGGATTAGATATATGAGCCTTAACACTAATAATACCCAGTGTAAGCAACTGAATGAGTATCAAAATTACAGAAATAAAAAGGTATTCATTTACCCATGCGACTAACCATAAACCAGTTGCGAGGTTGTTTACTATAAAATACCAGCCAATATTTTGAGTATCCAGATTAGTGTGTTGAATATCTGACTTAGCAAATGCTGTATATAGGTGAAACAAAGAAAAAGCAAATAAGGCTAAATAAATTACACCCCAAATAGCAAATGTAATTCCTGCGGGAGCAAATACGGTATCATACCTGGCAGAAACCTGACCCACATCCAAAACCGAAAAATATTTGATTTGAACCAAATAAGATAGGATCAGGTGAAAGGCAAAGGCTAATAGATTAAGAACAGCAAAAATTTTTGTTTTCATAGTCATAATTAAGAAAATATATTTGAATGATTACAAACGAGGCCTATTAAATCACATCGATAAAATTCTAAAGAATATTTATTATTCAAGATTTAAATGTGATCAGTTCAAGAATCATAGATAAATTCTTTGCATCTGATTCATCAAAACTATTTAGCTCTTTACTATCTACATCAAGAACACCAATAACCAAGCCATCCCTGATAATTGGGATTACAATCTCTGATCTTGATGCAGAACTACAGGCAATATGTCCGGGGAATGAATCAACATCTGGAACAATAAGTATTTTTTCTTGATCCCAGGATGAGCCACAAACTCCTTTTCCTTTTTGAATCCTGGAACAAGCTACTGGTCCCTGAAATGGACCTAGCACCAGTTCATTATCCTTAACCATATAAAAACCGACCCAAAAGAAATCAAACTGTTCTTTTAATGCTGCACATACATTAGCCATATTGGCTATCTCATCTGTTTCACCAGAAAGCAACGCGGAAATTTGAGGAATCAAGGACCTGTATTGATCATTCTTAGCCCCTATTGTAATATTCAGATCTTCTGCCATGATTCAAAATTAGCATTGAATTAATAATCCTCCTAAATAAATAAAACATATCTGATTTAACATTGATAATTATGCAATAGCATTTAATTTAGAAGTACTAATTTAAATATAGAATTGAACTTTCAAGTCATTCAGAGCAAATTGGCAGTTTTGATTCATATTTTTAACTGATAGAAAAAACATAAAAATTCAAACTGATTCTGATCAAAATATATGACCTAAAGAATACATTTGGATGAATTATCTTTGTGGTCTCAAATTGAAATAAAGAGGTCTAACATGATCGTATCATTCAGCTTTATCCGCTACCGGCGTTTGTTTATTCCATTAGCCATTATTGCTATGGCTATTCACCGTATACCTCTTTCATTTAGCAGTAAATGCAGATTCTGGAAACTTATGGGATGCGGCAGAAATGGAACATTTGACCTGAAACCTGACTGGCAACAATGGTCATTAATGGCCGTCTGGAATTCGGAAGATGATTTCCATGATTTCAATACTAGTTCTTTCATTTCCTGGTGGTGGAAAACATTCACAACAGAAAAATGGACCTTAATATGCGTTCCTTTAGCAAGCCACGGTAAATGGGATGGTAAAGATCCCTTTAAGATGATTGATTATGACAAAGATCATACTGGTGCTGTAGCAGTATTAACAAGAGCAACGATAAGATTTAGTAAGTTGAAAAGATTTTGGACACATGTTGACCCGGTTGCTCAGATTATGACTAAGGCAAAAGGATACTTAACTTCCGTAGGAATTGGTGAAGCTCCTTTTTTCAGACAGGCCACCATTTCTGTTTGGGATAACATGGAGAATATGAAAGCCTTTGCTTATGGCTCTAAAGAGCATGCTGAAGTGATCAAAAAAACGAGAAACGAGGATTGGTATAGTGAAGAGCTTTTTGCCAGATTCAAAATAATATCAGGAACCGGAACTTTAAATGGTATTGATCCATTATCATCAAAAAAAACATTTTAAAAAAACAAGAACAACAAATGAGAGTCATTGCAGAGCTGCCACATCCAGATTGTAAGATCAGTATATTTTCAATGAATCAGAAGTACATCATTAAACTAGAGAAGGGAGTTTTTGAACAGATCTATAAAATATCAGAGCTTGATGTACCCGAGGGGGTAGATGGAGTATTTAAGATTTTAAACGATAATTTTATAAAAGCAGCAGCTGAACGTTTCAATCAAATGAGGAGCGATTTTAATGATGCATATCAAGAATATGATAGTATTTAAATCATAAGTTATTGATTAATAGTGTTTTAAATCAGTAAACAGAATTTAATTCTGCAAAATTGCCTATTTTAACTAATTTTTTTAAGCCATATGTTGTTTTTAGCTTTATATTAAATAAGATAAAGCATTGATAATTAAATAATTATGATATTATACAAAATATAATACCGTCCCTTATAAATGCCAAATTAATGGGATGTTTATACTTTTTTACATATTTCACTTCAATTAAAAAGCATTGAATATTTTTTATA
>JBIIWE010000244.1:0-4578 GCA_044339075.1 Daejeonella sp.
CGAAATCCTTAACAAAAATTTATCAGCTGTCCAGGGAAGCGATTATACCTTAATGGTAAAGCTTAGTGGGCAAGAGATCCCCTCTGAACTTTATCTTGAAGATGGCATTAATACCTTTAAGCTTAATAGAGAAAATACTATACGGTTTAATTACACCTTTAAGAATCTTCAAAAAAGTAAAAAAATAAGAATTCGAGGTGGTGAATTTAGTTCTAGCGACTATTTACTGGAAGTTAAGGCCAAGCCAAGCATTATTAATTTTGAAGTATTTATCGAATATCCCGCATACTTGAATAAGCGCAATGACGTGTTTGAAAATTCTGGAGATATAACTGTTCCTGAGGGATCCAAAATTAATTGGAAATTTAATGCTCAAAACAGTGAGCAGCTTGATATAAAAATCGATACCAAAAAATTTCTGCTTGGTCAAGCAAACAACAATGTCTTCAATTTCACACACATAGCCATAAAAAACATTATCTATAGTGTTAAACCCATCAATAGGGGTGTGGAATCATCTCAGGCAGTTAGCTATCAACTCAGGGTGATTCCCGATCTGGCACCGGCTATTGAAGTAAATGAAAGACAAGATTCTGTCAATAATAAACAGCTTTATTTTGTAGGACAGATCAATGATGACCATGGGTTTTCAAAACTAACTTTCAATTACAGATTATTATCTCCGGATCCGGAGAATAAAGTTAAGCCTGGTATAAAATCTATTGTATTCGACAAGAATGCTCTTCAGAGTAATTTCATTCATGCTTGGAACGCAACTGAAGCCGGAGCCGGCCCTGGTGAACAAGTTGAATATTATTTTGAAGTGTTTGATAATAACGTAGTTAATGGCCCCAAAGCAAGCAGATCAGCTATTAAAACATTAAAATTGCTGTCAGAAAAAGATATAGAAGAGCAGGTGGAAAAAAACACTGAGCAAATCAAGGAAAAGATGGAACAGGCTATTAAAAAGTCTATCCAGGTGGATAAGGAAGCCAAAAAACTAAATCAGGATCTGCTTAATAAAACGAAGCTCTCCTATGAAGAAAAAAAACAAGTTGAAAACCTTCTCAAAAAACAAAATGAGCTTGAAGAACTGGTAAGAGATATACAGAAAGAAAATAAACAAAATCAATTTGAACAGAATGAACAAAACGAACAGATACTGGAAAAACAAAAACAGATAGAAAACCTGTTTAATAATGTGCTGGATGAGAAAACCAGAGAGATATTAAAAAACATTGAAAAACTACTAGACAAAAACAATAATAACCAAACAAGAGAAGAGCTATCCAAAATGCAGATGGATAACAAATCATTGCAAAAAGAACTTGATCGAATATTAGAACTCTACAAACAATTGGAATTTGACCAAAAGCTTAGTGAAACTATTGAAAAACTTGGTGAATTAGCAAAAGAACAGGAAGCACTTAGCGAAAAGTCTCTTGAAAAAAATACAGACATTCAAAAACTTAAAAATGAACAAAACGTTTTAAAGGAAGAATTTAATGAACTAAAATCTGAGCTGAATAAGCTGGAGCAAAAAAACGAGGATCTGGAGCAAAAAAATAATTTTGAGAACCCGGAAAAGGAGCAACAACAGATAGATCAGCAACAAAAAGAAAGTTCTGATAATCTGGAAAAGAAAGATCAGAAAAAGGCTGCTCAAAATCAAAAACAAGCCGCTTCCAAAATGAATGAACTTTCTAAGAAATTGGAGAAAATGCAGGAAGAAGGAGAAGAGAAAGAAAGTGAAGTGAATGCCAAAGAATTAAGGGAGGTGCTTGAAAACCTTCTTAGCAGTTCATTCGACCAAGAAAAAACAATGCAAGAGGTTAGAAGTATCAGCACAAGTGACCCTGGATATGTTTTACAAACACAAAAACAGAAGGATATTCAAATCAACCTGAAAATGATTGAAGACAGCCTCTATTCTCTAAGTAAAAAAATTCCTCAGATTCAATCTGTAGTAAACAAAGAAATACAAACCATAAATTTAAATGTAAGCAAAGCTATTGAAAGTCTTGGCGAACGTCGTACAGCAGAGGCCAACAGAAATCAACAATTTGCAATGACATCAATTAATAATTTAGCATTAATGCTAAATGAAGCACTTGAGCAATTACAACAATCGCAGCAAAATAGTAAACCTGGTGGAAAAGGCAAAAAGAAGCAGAGTTTGTCGCAACTCAGTAAAATGCAGGAAACTTTGAACAAAAACATGCAAAAAGCCAGAGATGAAATGCAAAAACAAGGTCAGCAAGCTCCTGGTCAGCAAGGAAATCGTAGTGGTACGATGAGTGAAAAGCTTGCTAAAATGGCAAGAGAACAGCAAATGATCAGACAAGCCATGCAGGAAATAAACAGGCTGGAGAATAAAGATGGCAAATCGGGCTTAGGTAATATTGATAAATTAGTAAAAGAGATGGAACAAACAGAGACAGATCTCGTAAACAAAAGAATTAAACAAGAAACATTAACTAGACAACAGGAGATTTTGAGTAAACTACTTGAAGCTGATAAAGCCGAACGGGAACGTGAAGAAGATCAAAAAAGAGAAAGTAGAGAAGGAACTAATCAAACACCCATTAATTCAATAATATTGCAAGAGTATATAAAAATTAAGCAAAAAGAGACCGATTTGCTTAAAACAGTACCTCCTTCATTAAATTCATTTTATAAAATAAAAGTAGGAGACTATTTTAAATTTTTAAATCGGGCAATAAATGATTAAACAGACAGAATACCCAGATAATACTTCATTATATACGTTGCAATTGCCTTCCAGGATTAACAGCATTACTCTCATGGAGAATTTTATCGATGAGCTGAGCGTAAAATACGGGTTTAGTGATGAAATATATGCTAACGTGCTAACTTGCCTTAGTGAGGCAGTAATCAATGGGATTGTCCATGGAAACCGTCAAAGCCCAGAGAAGAAAGTTTATATTAAACTGGAGGTAATAGAAAACAAACGACTGATATTCACTGTTTCTGATGAAGGTGAAGGGTTTGACTTTAATAACCTGCCAGATCCAACGGCTCCTGAAAATCTTGAAAATCTTACAGGGAGAGGTGTTTTTATAATTAAGAAACTCGCTGATCAATGTATCTTTAATTCAAAAGGAAATGAGCTCGAGCTTCATTTTAAAATTTAATGAGCCAATTACCAATATATTTTTTTTCTGAAGATATATCCTATACTATAAAACATAAGGGCCTACTCAGGACCTGGATAAAAAATACAATTTTAGCGGAGGGCTTTAAACTTGGGGAATTGAACTTTATCTTCTGCAGCGATAATTACCTGCTTTCAATGAATCAGGATTATTTAAAACACGATACCCTAACAGACATCATAACTTTCGACAACAGTGAACATAAGAGGGTTATTGTTGGCGATATTTTTATTAGCCTGGAACGCATTCAGGAGAATGCACAAAGCTTTAAAGTTAAAACCGAGGATGAATTACACAGAGTCATGATACATGGCACCCTGCACCTTCTGGGCTATGCTGATAAAGGAAGTGAAGCTAAAGCTCTAATGACAGATAAAGAAGACCTTTACCTGTCAAAAAGAGCGTGCTAAAATTATTGCATTGGAATTTCAATGATGAGAACCTTTGAATTCTCCTTGAAATCAATATCAAATTCTTCCATATCATAAACACCCACAGCATCGCGTTTTGCCAATAAAGTATCATCTAATACACCCTGTCCTTCAATAAAAAACACATAGGCTCCGTTTCCAGAGTGCTGAATTTTATAACTTGCCTTTGAATCTGAATCAAAAGTACCGAGACTAAAAAAAGCATCCTGATTGATCCACATCACATTCTCACCCTTAACCGGTGATACAACTGTCAGAAATGAATTATTCGCTTTCTCCAGATCGTAATGAACCTGATCATACCGAGGCTCAATATTACGTTCCTTGGGAAACACCCAGATCTGGAGTAAATTAACCTCCTCACTTGAAGACCCATTAAATTCAGAATGCTGAATACCCTTACCGGCAGACATGATCTGAACTTCACCATATTCAATGTTACCAACAGAACCCAAACTATCTTTATGTGCCAAAGTACCCTTCAGCGGGATGGTAACTATCTCCATATTATCATGCCCATGTGTCCCGAAACCCATACCAGGAGCCACAATATCATCATTCAAAACCCTCAATAAGCCAAAATGAACCTTAGCTGGATCGTGATAGTGAGCAAAACTAAATGAATGTGCTGCTTTCAGCCAGCCATGATCCTGAATTCCACGGTCTGCTGCGCGGTGAATAATCTTCTTCATACGATTAATTTTTAATTATATGTTTAAACACACAATATTAATTCCAAACCTAATATGCGTACCTTTGCTGATTAATTAGCAAAATAAATGCCATATAGAGTCATTTTAGTTGGAGCAAGCGGACTTATTGGCAGTAACTTATTGTCAGAACTGATCCGGTCAGAAGCAATATCAGAGATTCTTTTATTGGTCAGAAGATCAAGTGGTATAACTTCTACTAAAGTTAAGGAATTGATCGTGAATTTCGATGAACTAAATAGTTATTCGCTTGATATTCAA
>JBIIWE010000245.1:0-4556 GCA_044339075.1 Daejeonella sp.
TTTCACCTGATCGATGATACTTTGAAGGTTTTTTCGGGTTTCGCTAACCGGAATACCTCTTAAACCATCATTTGCTCCCAGCTCAAGCACAAAAACATCGACTTTTTCCTTTAAAAGCCAGTTGATTCGGGCTTTTCCTGCTGCAGATGTTTCGCCACTAAGTCCGGCATTAATCACCTGATAAGGAAGTCCCAGTGAATCGATCTTTTTTTCTATGACCGCCGGAAATGCCTCCTCAGGCTCAACTCCAAGGCCTGCAGTGAGACTATCACCAAAAATGAGAATATTTTTCTTTGGAGTTAAATTTTTAACTTTTATACTATCGGTAGATTCACGTTCTGTTTTTTTGTCTTCTCCGTTTCCACAAGCGCAGAGTAGGGAAATAAGAAAAAATGTACTGTATGTTTTTATTTTGAACATAAAATCGGAATAAGAGAATCCGAAAATACTGATTTAGGGAATTGTTTCCTAAAGGGATTTTGACCGGACCATTATGACTTTCAAATCCATCTCATTTCTAACAGGAAAATTATAGGGCTTTCTCCAACCGCTTTTTTCTAGACATTCTGGAACGGTCAAAATAAGCATCAAGAAGTTCAATATCGAATTCCTTTGCCATCTGCAGGGCACTAATGGCTTTATCTTCGCTTTTAATCATTATTGAGCCCACTTTTCCGGGATCATGAATACTAACTGCATCCCCATATTTCGCCTTTAGCTTCTTAAGTTTATCCCAGTTATAATCCAAATGGGCTAATTCATAATCCAGGTTAATGGTGGCGAGGGTATAATTGAAATAATTGGTACTGCTTGCGACAATCTCTCCAAGCGGATTTAGAACTTCCGATGGTAATTGTACAACTCCTATGGCACTTACAAAATAAGAACGGCAGGAATATGCCCATGTGCTTTGCATCAATCCGCCATGGTAAACTGAGGAAAAGAGGATGATATCTGGCTGTTGTTGTACATATTTTGCACGCAATTCATCATAATTCAAATCAAAACAAATAGCCATCCCAACCGTACCGAAATCACATTGAAAAATCGGGCTTTGATCACCCGGGATAACTCCTTGTTCCATTTCAGGAATAGTTGGAAAGTTCTTATGATAGGTCCCTGCAATTTTTCCGGCCCTGTCCAGTAAAATTAGGGAATTGCGAAGACCCTTATCAGTATTATGTAATGATCCAAAGGCGATATAGCAATTATTTTCCCGGGCTATTTTGGCAAAAAAGTCTGAAAGCTTATCTTTTCTTGCTTCGACATAATTTTTTTGCTCTGAAGTACTCAAGCCGACTGGCACATCACAAATTTCGGGTAATACAATTAAATCCAGTTTAGAATTAAGAACCTGATTAAGCTGGCCCTGCCAAAAACTAATCATCTGTTCGACTAAGGCCTCTTGCGACTGATTTTTATTGATGGAAGGGGAAGCCCCGATCGTCGCGATTCTTACAGGTTTAGATGCCTGAGCAAGTGGTGCCAAAAATAATAATAGGAGTAGGCTGGCGATAGTAAATTTTGATTGGTTTTTCATAAGCTTGTTTTCATTCTATTTTTTTTAAATAGAGAGTGGTAAAATTTAATGTATTCTCTTCTTCCCGCTTCTGGTTCAGTCAATTTTCAGGAAGCTTCACTTTAGGTTTTACATAAGCAATATACGCCTTTGCATTGATAATGGGAATTTAAAATGGTGTTCTCTTATTTCCTCAGAGAAGAGACATTTAATCAATTATACCCCATTAGCACCAACAGCGGCATCCATTTTAGGCTTCTCCAAAATAATATTATTATATGTTTTGAAATCCATAAATATTCCCTGAATGGTGGCATATCTTTTGTTATTCACCGTAACATCATCCTAATATTAGCATCTTATATAATGATATGCTTTTTACAAATCAGACCCGCCTAAGACCTTCATTTTGTTTAATTTGCGGGGTGTGATGAATCTATTTTAAAATTAAAACCTGAGCAAGTGGACATTATCCTGAATATTCAAAATTTAAGCAAAACCTATCAAAGTGGGGGTAATACACTCACTGTATTAGATGATATTAATTTTGCTCTTGAAGCAGGTTCAACAATGGCAATTGTTGGTCCCTCAGGAAGTGGAAAAACCACTTTATTAGGTTTATGTGCTGGCTTAGACAGATCGTCTTCAGGCATTGTTGAACTGAATCATATCCGTTTAGATAATCTGAATGAGGATCAGCGTGCTCAGGTACGAAATCAGCACGTTGGATTTATTTTCCAGAATTTCCAGCTTTTACCCACATTAACCGCTCTTGAAAATGTGATGGTACCGCTAGAGTTGAGAGGCGAAAAACATATTCGTCCTCGTGCTGAAGCTTTACTCGAAAAGGTTGGTTTAGCTGATCGTGGACATCATTATCCAAGCCAGTTATCTGGAGGTGAGCAGCAACGGGTTTCCCTTGCACGCGCTTTCTCCAATTCCCCTAAAATATTATTTGCTGATGAACCAACCGGAAACCTGGATGCGGAAACCAGTGAAAAGGTGGTTAACTTATTATTTGAACTGAACAGGGAAGCAGGGACCACTCTGGTTCTGGTCACGCATGACCTTGAGCTAGCTTCCAAAACCCAGAGGATCATCCGCATCAAGGGTGGATCTTTAATTTCCGATGATTTAACAAATACCCAAAATCTGAATCATGCCGGAGCTTAATCAACTTCCGGAAGTTCAGCATGAAAGTCCGCTGAACTTTAGCTGGCTTGTACTCATGGCCTGGCGCGACAGCAGACGTAACAGGTCGCGTTTGTTTCTATTTATCTCATCGATCATCCTTGGCATTGCAGCTTTGGTTGCCATCTATTCTTTCGAGTATAACCTTAAAAAGGATATTGACTCACAAGCGAAAAGCTTACTGGGTGCTGATCTGGTAATCGAGACCAATAAGACGATTAGGGAAGAGGTCATGCCAATGCTGATGAAGTTGGGAGAAAAGCGCTCAGAAGAGCGTGCTTTTGCTTCCATGATCTATTTCCCCAAGAATCAAGGCACGCGATTAGTCAATGTGAGAGCCTTGTCTGGTGAGTATCCATATTATGGGGATATTGAAACTAGTCCCGTAACTGCCAGCCGCACCTTCCGGCTTGAGCGTAAAGCTCTGGTAGATAAGACTGTGATGCTTCAGTTTGATGTTCAGGCTGGTGATTCAGTCAAGGTGGGTGAATTAACCTTTGAAATTGCAGGAGTATTAAATAAAGCTCCAGGGCAAACGGGTTTTTCCTCCTCTGTTGCGCCGATCGTTTATATTCCGCTTGCCTATCTGGAGCAAACTGGTCTTTCGCAAAAGGGTAGCCATATCACCTATAATTTTTATTATAAGTTTGACGAGGAGGTGGATGTTCAAAAGCTTGCAAAAAAAATGGAGCCTCAGCTTGAAAAGTCGGAGCTTGATTACGAAACGATAGAATCCCGGAAGGAAAATACAGGTCGCTCATTTGAAGATCTGACAGAATTTCTGGCGCTTGTTGGCTTTATCGCACTCTTGTTAGGCTGTATCGGTGTAGCCAGTGCGATTCATATTTATATTCGTGAAAAGATCAATACCATTGCCATTTTGCGTTGCCTTGGTGCCAGCTCAAGACAGGCTTTCATCATCTATCTCATACAGATCATTGGTATCGGTTTGATTGGATCGATGGTCGGAGCATTGCTTGGAACACTGATCCAGCAGTTCTTACCCATGATATTGGGAGATTTTTTACCGGTCAAGATCACTGTTGCTATTTCATGGGCCGCAATTGCTCAGGGAATATTATTGGGACTTATCATTTCTATTTTATTCGCCTTGTTGCCGCTTATTTCTGTCAGGAATATTTCTCCGCTGAACACACTCAGACTTTCTTTTCAGGAGACCTCCTTGTTTAAGGATCCGGTTAAATGGCTGGTTTACTTCATCATCGTTTCGTTTGTATTTGGGTTCACCTATTTGCAGATGGGATCGCTTAAGAAAACAGTTTTTTTTACTGCAGGTGTTCTGGCAGGATTTTTAGTTTTAGCCGCATTGGCTTATGCGATGATGTGGTTGGCGCGAAGGTATTTCCCGTCTTCCTGGAGTTATTTATGGAGACAAGGCTTTGCGAACCTATTCAGGCCTAATAATCAAACATTGATTTTGGTGGTGTCCATCGGACTTGGGACTGCCTTTATTTGCACGCTTTTTTTTGTTCAGGATATTTTGATCAACCGGGTGACACTTTCATCGAGTAAGAATCAGCCGAATATGGTTCTTTTTGATATTCAGTCTGATCAGAAGGCAGCGGTTTCTAATCTGACGAAAAGTATGAACCTTCCTGTTCTTCAGGAAGTTCCGATCGTGAATATGCGAATGACCGAAATCAAGGGTCGGACGGCTGCTGATTATAAAAAAGATAGTGTCGCTTGGGGTGCAATGAGAGGTTTGGAGCGCGAATACAGGGTAACCTACCGAGATAGTTTGAGCGATTCGGAAGAAATCATTGATGGTAAATGGATAGGAAGGGCCGAACCGGGTAAGCCAGTATATGTTTCTATTGAGGATGGT
>JBIIWE010000526.1:0-2641 GCA_044339075.1 Daejeonella sp.
AATGAAGTTATGGCAGAATTGTATGGAAAAGCTACTGGATGTTCAAAAGGTAAAGGCGGTTCGATGCACATGTTCAGCAAGGAAAAGAAATTTTTTGGTGGTCATGGTATAGTAGGCGGACAGATTCCCTTGGGCGCCGGTATTGCCTTTGCAGAGCAATACAACGGAACTGATAATGTATGTGTTTGTTATATGGGTGATGGTGCTGTTCGTCAGGGAGCATTGAATGAAACCTTTAATATGGCGATGTTGTGGAAGTTACCTGTAATTTTTGTTTGCGAAAACAATGGTTATGCAATGGGAACATCTGTGGCTCGTACTACTAATATGGTTGACATCTATAAAATCGGACTTGGTTTTGATATGCCATGTGCTCCGGTTGATGGTATGGATCCGGTTGCTGTACATAATGCGATGGACGAAGCAGTTCAAAGAGCAAGAAGAGGAGATGGTCCAACATTTTTAGAAGCTAGAACTTACCGTTATAAAGGGCATTCAATGTCTGATCCAGCTAAATACCGTACAAAAGAAGAAGTTGAGGTTTATAAGGCAAAAGATCCTATTGAGGTTGTTAAAGCTGCAATAGAAGATAAAAAATATGCAGATGAAGCCTGGTTTGAGCAGATTAATGATAAAATCAAAGCGATTGTTGATGAATCAGTTAAATTTTCTGAAGAGTCACCATGGCCAGATCCATCTGAATTATATAATGATGTGTATGTTCAATCTGACTATCCATATATCCGCGACTAATCAAAACTTTTATACAATACTAATCTGTAAATAATAATGGCCGAAGTAGTTAGAATGCCTAAGATGAGCGATACGATGACAGAGGGTGTTATCGCAAAGTGGCATAAAAAAGTTGGTGATAAAATTAGTTCAGGTGATCTGGTTGCTGAAATCGAAACAGACAAAGCTACTATGGACTTTGAGTCTTTCCAGGAAGGAACGTTATTATATATAGGAGCTAAAGAAGGTGAAGCAGCCCCGGTTGATTCTGTTATTGCCATTTTGGGTGAAGCAGGTGAAGATTTTCAATCACTGTTAAGCGGAGCAGGTACTCCTGAAGCAAGTGCTCCAGAAGCGAAATCAGCTGAAAGTAAACCAGCTGAAGTTGTTGTGGAAGCTAAGACTGCTGAAAATGTTGTGGTAACAGAAGTAGGTTCAGGCAATAGTGATGCCGATGCAGAAGCAATGGGTGCTACGATCATTCGAATGCCGCTTTTAAGTGACACGATGACTGAAGGTGTTATTGCAGAATGGCACAAAAAGGTAGGTGATAAAGTAAAAAGTGATGATGCCCTTGCTGATGTAGAAACAGATAAGGCTACAATGGAAGTGATCGGCTATGCGGATGGTATTCTTCTGTATGTGGGTGTTGAAAAAGGACAGGCGGCAAAAGTGAATGATATCATTGCCATAGTAGGTAAAGAAGGTACTGATGTTTCTGCCTTACTTAAAGCGGGTTCAAAGCCAAAAGCTGTTGCTGCTGTTGCTGCTGCTGTTGAAAAGCATGAAACGGCTGCAGCAGTTGAATCGAAGCAGGAAGTTCATACAGATTCTGATTCATCTTCCCGTCTGAAGGCATCTCCTCTGGCTCGTAAAATTGCTAAGGATAAAGGTATAGATCTGGCCCAGGTGAAGGGAAGTGCTGAAGGTGGAAGGATCGTTAAGAAAGATATTGAAGGATTTACTCCCTCGGCTGTAAAAGCTATTGCTGCTGCTCCCGCAGAAGCAAAAGCTGCTTCGGTTGCTGCATTACCGGTTCCACAATTTACCGGGGAAGAAAAATATACTGAGAAGCCGGTTTCTCAAATGCGTAAGATTATTGCAAAACGTCTTTCTGAAAGCCTGTTTACTGCCCCTCATTTCTATCTGACCATGTCTATTGATATGGATAGTGCGATACAAGCTCGCATAAAAATCAATGAATTTGCTTCAGTGAAGATCTCGTTTAATGATCTCGTTCTGAAGGCAGTTGCCGTTGCATTAAAGCAACATCCTAATGTTAATTCATCCTGGTTGGGAGATAAAATTCGTTATAATGAGCATGTCAATATTGGTGTTGCAGTTGCGGTAGAAGATGGCTTGCTAGTTCCAGTAGTGCGTTTTGCTGATGGAAAGTCACTGTCTCAAATTTCGGCTGAAGTAAAAGATTTTGCACAGCGTGCAAAATCTAAAAAACTGCAGCCTTCAGACTGGGAAGGTTCAACATTCACAATCTCAAATCTGGGAATGTTTGGCATTGATGAATTTACTGCAATTATTAATCCACCTGATGCCTGCATTCTGGCCGTTGGCGGAATACAGCAAGTTCCGGTTGTTAAGAATGGTGCTGTTGTACCTGGCAATGTGATGAAGGTTACCTTAAGCTGTGATCACCGAGTTGTTGACGGTGCTACGGGATCAGCATTTTTGCAAACATTGAAAGCTTTACTTGAGGAGCCTGTAAGATTACTCGTTTAATTCCGGATCGAGTCCGGAATGACAAATAATCCTAATATTATTGAACGTATCATTGCGGACCCGATCCGGTCTCTAGTCATTCCGGACCCGATCCGGAATCAGCATATCCAAACACCTTCTTTAAAAGTGGGCTACTTCTCATACCTGAATTCTGACGAATCTTTAATTCTTC
>JBIIWE010000246.1:0-4545 GCA_044339075.1 Daejeonella sp.
ATAGCAGGTCCCAGTCTTTGTCGGTATGCTCTTCAATTGGTTTTGAAATAGATAATCCTGCACAGTTGACCACAATATCTATTCCCCCAAAATTCAAAGCGGCCTGTGCAAATGCATTTTTTATATCGGCGTCTTCAGTCACGTTCAGTTGCACAGTAGCATAGCTATCGCGACCAAATTCTTTCAGGAACTGAGCTCCGGCAGCTGCCAGGCGATCCTGATCCAGATCATTCAAAACAACCACAGCACCCTCTTCAGCAAACTTTCTGGATATTGCTTTCCCAATACCGCCTGCACTGCCTGTAACCAATGCGATCTTGCCGCTTAATGATTTAGGTTTCGGCATCCGCTGAAGTTTTGCTTCTTCCAGCAGCCAGTATTCGATATTGAATGCTTCCTGTCTTGGGAGTGAAGTGTATTCAGAAATCGCTTCTGCACCGCGCATCACATTGATGGCATTGGTATAAAATTCTGCAGCTACGCGGGCTGTTTGTTTATCTTTTGAGAAAGAGAATAATCCAACTCCCGGGTAAAGAATAATGACCGGGTTTGAATCGCGTATGGCCGGTGAATTTGGATGCTTACAGGTAGTATAATATTCAGCATACATCTTTCTGTATGCTTCAAACAGTGGCTCGATCTGAGATCTGAGCTCTTCAACATTATTCAGATCAGCGTCTGGTTTAAGGTTAAGTATCAGCGGACTGATTTTCGTTCTTAAAAAGTGATCCGGACAGCTGGTTCCCATTGGAGCCAGTCGACCAAGATCATTGGAATTGATAAACTCTAAAACCCTTGAATCATCTGTAAAATGCCCAATCATGGAACGTTCAGATGAACATAGTCCGCGTAAAACAGGGGCAATTTTGGCTGCCTGCTCTTTTCTTTGCTGCTCTGCCAGTCCCTCAATTTTCTTCCCTCCAAATACGCTTCCATTCTTTCTCACACTCTCTTCAATGTATTCGGCACATTTTTCAACTACTTCCAGCGTATTGACATACGATTCATAGGCGGTTTCACCCCAGGTGAATAGTCCGTGGGAACCCAACATAATTCCTCTGATTCCCGGATTACTATCCAGGCAAGCTTTTAGCTCTAATCCCAGTTCAAAACCCGGTTTTCTCCAATCGACCCAGCCAATGGTATTATCAAATAGCTCTGCTGTAATACGTTTGCCGTCTTTGGCTGCTGCAATGGCAATTGCCGCATCGGGATGCAGGTGATCAATATGCTTAAACGGAAGAAACCCATGAAGGGGTGTATCAATTGAAGGAGCTTTTGAACTCAGATCATAGATACAATGATTGAAAAGTTCAACCATTTCATCCTCATGCTCCAGTCCGCGGTAGATATTTTTTAAGTTGATCAAACGGTCATTATATAATGCTGCTAGTCCGCTGCGCTTGAGGGTACCAATATCGCCACCAGATCCTTTGATCCACATGATCTCAGTTTCTACTCCAGTTAATGGATCTTTAGCCATAGCTTTGCAGGAAGTATTACCACCCCCATAATTGGTCAGACGAAGATCAGCGCCCAGCAGGTTAGATCTGTAAATAAGCAATCCCACCTCATCATTTGCAAGCTTCGCGGCTTCCGCTACGTCCCAGAGGTAGCTTACGTGTTTATAATTTGTCATTAACATACTTGATTAAATTGAATTTCCGTAACCCACCAAAAGTACAGAAATAATGATGGTACTAATTCCTAAAATAAACGTTGTGAAGGTCTTTTTGCTCACTGCCGACCATTCCTTCAGTAGTAGTCCCCACATATTGGCAATCAGAATGATAAAAGCCATGTGCAATATCCACGAGCTTGCTCCATTCCCTAATTTACTTTCTCCCATACCGTAGAAGAAGAACTGAAGAAACCAAGTTGTACCTGCTATTGCCGAGAAAATATAGTTTTTAAGTAGCGGAGTTTTCGGGTTCGCATAATCACTGAACGACTTATTACGAGCGTTCAGGATGGTACACCAGATCAAGTTTGTTGCTAGTCCTCCCCAAAGTAATACCACATAAGTTACGTTATTTTGGAAGAGAAATTCAGTGGTTTCTGAAGGATTGGCAGCTTTCCACAAAGTATTTGCCGCATCTGCCATTGGCTTTCCAGCTTCAATTCCAAAATTAAAACAGGCACTTAAAACTCCTGAAATAATGGCTACAATGAGTCCTTTAACCATGTTAAACTCCTGTATAGTTTCCTTTTTTGTTTCTTCGCTCAGTTCACGTTCTTTCAACATTCCTGCTCTGCCACATAGAAAAATTCCAAAAAGGCATACCAGAACACCAAGAAGCACGATGCGGCCACCCTCACTATTGAGCATGTCTGTAAAGCTGATCTTTCCTGTTTGAGGATACAGATCGTAAAATACGGGTGGCAAGAGTGAGCCTAATGCTGAGCAGAAACCCAAAACTACAGAGTTTCCAAGCGACATGCCGAGGTATCTGACTCCAAGTCCGTAGGTTAAACCCCCAATTCCCCAAAGCAATCCCATGATAAAAGTAACCTTCAAAATAGAGTTATCAGTATTGCTGATAATCTCGGCAAATGCCGGAATGGTGAGGTATGCAGCAAGGGGAGGAACGATTAGCCAGGAGAATAAACCGCCGATTATCCAGTAGCTTTCCCATGACCAGCCTTTAACCTTTTTAAAAGGAATATAAAAACTCCCGGAAGCAGCTCCTCCAATAAAATGAAAGATAACACCTAAAATTACTTGCATGGATGAGATTTAAAAGAGTTTGAATAGGTCTAAAAATATAGAAGAATAATTAATTAGCTGTCATGCACTGTCATGTCGCTTAAATAGAAATAAAAGGGTAAGATAATTATTTTATCTGGTAGAATGAATCTATAGAGAAGGCCTTAGAGTAAGGTGGAAAGGGACTTCAATATGCTCGCGGGAATTAGTGAGGATAAGCTGTGCAGCCAGTTGACCCATCTGAAAGAAATCAGTTGAAATTGTAGTTATTCCATTTAAAATAATTTTTTTGAGCGGGGTTTCATTATAGGAGATAACGCCTACCTGCTGCCCGACTTTTAAGTCTAATGAAATAATTCGTTCGATCAGTGTAACCAGATCTGCTTCCATCAGATTGATGAAAGCTTCACCCTCATTAATAGGTTCTGTTGAGATATTCCTGACCAGATGGGGCGTGAAGGCATACTGCTGGCAAAAATGATAAAAACCCTTAATGATCTCATCCGGAAAATAGCTTTTATCAGGAAAGATCATTTTGAGGGTATGGTACTTACTTAACAAATCTTTAACCTGTTCAAGGGCATTATAAATATCTTTCTCAAAATTTTCATACACCGCTGCATATTCTCCATCCACACCCGGAACCCGTTTATCCATCAGCAAGAGTTTATCTTTAGGGATGGCATTAATGAGGTGAGAGGATTCCTCTCCTCCATCAATAAAATGCGGAATGATGACATAATGAGAATAATCCTCTCTTTTGTTTTCTAATAATCTTTTGAACAGAGCGAAGTCATTGTTATAGATATAGAAGTCGATGGCTACATCATGGCCAAGTGCAGAAACAAAAGCATCGTACACTATTTTCTTATGGGCACTAAGTTTATTGAATAACAAAAAAATGCGTAGTCTTTGTCCGAAATCTGTATTTGAGATGTAATAGCCTTTGCCGGGAACCGAATTTACAATGCCGAGATTTTTAAGGTGTTTATACCCTTTTTCAGCGGTATCGCGTGATATTTCGAGTACACAGCTTAGCTCATTAATGGAGGGCAAAAGGTCATCTTTTTTTATTTTCCCTGAAAGGATGGCATCTTTAATGGAATTAGTTAGCTGTAGATATTTTGGAGTGGCAGAATATTCATCAATAAGGATATGGTTAAAGATTCTGGCTGGTTTCATTAAGGGTTTGTATGGTTATTATAATTAGGGTAAAGTAATGATTTAAAATTAGTAATATCCGAAAAATTCCTCTGGTCGGTGTTTTCACCGATCAGTCTCCAGGGGTTCTATGGTACGGTGAAACCACCGACCAGAGGGAAACGTTATTGGTGCTATGAACGTTCATCCACCAACGGCTGCGTACAGGGTCATGCTTCGGCAAATTTGGATCTACAGCCCTGTACAATGCCGCGCAAGACGGTTATTAGCGGGCGAAACATCAAAAGTGGTTGGTGGGTAACACCAACCAGAGGAAAAAACCCTTATAAACGAAAAAGCCTCCCGAATATCATCCGGGAGGCTAAATCTTATTATTAAATTACACTCTTCTTGTTTTGATACGAGCTGCCTTACCGGTTAACTCGCGCAGATAGAATAATTTCGCTCTGCGAACTTTTCCATGACTGTTTATTTCAATCTTATCGATGTTCGGAGAATTTACTGGAAATATACGCTCTACACCAACTCCATTTGACATTTTACGTACTGTAAACGTCTCATTAACACCTACACTATTGCGCTGGATAACAACACCCTGATAAATCTGGATACGTTCTTTATTTCCTTCGCGAATTTTATAGTGAACACTAACCGTATCACCGGCTTTGAATGCAGGA
>JBIIWE010000247.1:0-4532 GCA_044339075.1 Daejeonella sp.
CCTTACTATTCTTTTCATTCAGCCCTTCGCCATTTCCATGCAAAATTCGCGAAAAAAGGTATAGAGGAGAAATCAGAGGATGAATTGCCAAATTCAGGTTTGTGGCCTCAAGCCATAATCTTTCCATCGCCCGACCGCCTTCAAAGAAATTTTTAAGTTCATATCCCGGAATGCTGATCATACATAATGCCGAAGCAGTGGAAACTGTTCGCATAGCTAACATGCTGAGTGCATTGCCACCTCCGAGTTCATTCACTGAATTGATCACTTTGTCACTTTTTATGACACTCATTGCAGCCATTAATGAATTACTAAGAGCGAGAGTTTTAATATCAATTCCATCGAGTGTTTTTTCTGCATCCTCAGATGTCCAGCGCATTTCCCTGTGTACAAAATCGTAATGCCCTTCAGGATGCATTAAACGTATCCGATCGCATGCTCCAATGATCATTGCAATTGCCCTGAGGTCTTTGTCCTCTGTGAAACACTTGAATTTAGCACCCGGTACAGATTCGGCGATCATTCCCAATCGTGAATATATGTCATTAGAAATAACCGTTTTGGGTGCCATGATTCGGTTGGTATGGCGCCTGTAGATAGCATTATCCAGGGGTAAAAGAAGATCGATCAGGGCATTATTACCTATTTTTTTAAATCGGATAGCAGCTACCAGTTTTTCTGATGAGCTGTTTGGAAAGAAATGATAATAGGGTTCAATTCCAAGTTTCAGTGCATGTATATAAAGGTTCTCATATGCTGCTCCAAAAGTGATGAATGAAGCAGTCTTTTGAAAATCACCAAAAGAATGGGAGCGAAATTCATCATGAAACAGGTATAGTGTACCATTTTTACTCAGCCATTTCCATGGCTGATCATTTCCTGTTGATGGAGCCGCAGCAGCTGCCGCAACCAAACTGTTAATTCGTTCCTTATCGGGATAAATATCATCTGCTCCGGGCACAATTTTTACTTGTGAAGCTATTTGCTTCATGTCTTCAGCAGATAGGGGTTTGAATGGATTTATCCTGGATGCAGGTAGTTCCGCTTCTAGGTTTTTATCTCCAACCAGTTCCTCCAGGTCGATATAATAGCGACCGGAATCATGAAACTGATCAAGTAGGATTCTTCTGCATACGTCTGCACCAACCGCACCTCCCAAAGCCACAGAACTGGCTAGCTGTGGCCATGTATTGATTGTTTGCTCCACCTCTATCATGGATACTTTAGCTCTGTGAGAGATATTCTCTACTCCGAGCATTTGCAGCATGACCGGTATTTTATCTTCAGTACTTAATCCTTTAATATTTTCAGGATCTATATTTTCAATAGTACCATGAAGCAGCGGACGGTTTGGCTCAAGGTCATAACGCTCCACATCCAGCATCCCACGGTCACTGGTATCCATAATTACCGGAATTCCAAGCTTTCTTGCCTTTAGGCGTGAAAGTATTTTTACATCCAAACTGTCACATTCGTCAACTAGCAGGTCTAATTTTCCATTCTCACAATAGAAATCATCCATATTCTCTTCTGTAAGTCCGCTAAAGAAGCAGGTTACGTTCAGAAATGGATCCATTTCTGCTATTTCTCTTGCAGTAATGACCACCTTAGGCACACCCAGGTTATGGATGCCTGAACGTATACGGTTCAGGTTACTTAGCTCAAGGGTATCAAAATCTGTCAGCCGAAGTTCACCAAAGCCTCTTTCCATAGCCAGAGTAAGCGCGATAGACTGCCCCACTGAAAGTCCGATGATACCTATTCGTTTTGTACTAAGTATCTCCTTTTCTTTTGCTGTAATCTTATATTGATTACGATTGGTTCTTACCAGGATAAATTCATCTACATCTAGCATGTGAACCAGGCGACGGCTCCATGGATAATAGACCCAAACGCCATATGCTTTGATATTTCTGCCTGCCAAATGCTTTTTAATCAGTTCGGGATATTCATCAGTATTGATGCGAACGGCCGGACTTCTCATTTTCACCAGTTCCTGTAACTGTCCGTAAATTTCATCATGATAAAATGAAACATGATTTTCAATAAGTTGTTCAAGTGCCAATTTCTCTTCAGGGTCGCTTATCCTAAAAAATACCGGTTTATAAACAAGCTCCATTTGCTTGGATGACAGTATTAGCTCAGAAAGCTTATTACTCATAGGGCTAATTTATAATTATTTATATTTTTAAAATCTGGCATCTTTGAAAGATTCTTTTTAGAATAGATTGATGTTTCGCTCATCAATTTTCGTTGTTGAAGAAAGTTTTTTAGCATTCGCTATAGTCGATTCAAGGTTCCATTGATCCATGTTGGGGATCTCAATATCATAATGAATCTCAATTTTTTTATTTCGAAGTTCTTCGATCCGTACACTCTGTAAATTATCCCGAAGAGATTGTATAGCTATTTTATTTTCTTCGTCAGCAGTACTCAGATTTTTTAAGTCTCTAAGAATCAAAACTGTTGCAACCAGATCTAAGTTTGGATAATAAAAAGTGCCATTATTCCCTATGCCGTATTCAATTTCATAGCCTACGCTTTGTGCCATTTTGATGGTATAGGGAGCGCAAAGCCCAAATAATGAATCAAGTCCGATTTGAGTTGACATAGCCACGCCAACACGTGTAAGAAATATACTTCCTATTCCATAACCGGCAATTTCACGTGAATTCCATAATCCGCAACCTTCTCCTGTACCTTTTTGTGCAAAATTCCATACCAACTCATAGATCGCCGGATCAAGGGCTCCAGTAGCCTGTTCGATTGGAAGGGGCTCGGTTCCGCCGGATACGTGGATACGCGCGCCACCGTAAACCTGTTTTTTATCGAGTGATTCAACTATCATCACAAATGCAGCAGGGTTATACATCCAATCATTATTAGAGGATGTAACCTTTTCTACGCCTATGCTTGTGAGTACTCGCTTATGGCCTTCAATAAATAATTCACAAGAATTAGGATCATCAATAGCTCTGTATGCCCTTATTCTGACTACAGGATTACCATTATTAAATTGTATTTCCATTATTTTTTAATAGTCAGATTTATAGTTCTGAATATTATACCATTACGACCAGAATTAATAAAAAGTGCTTTGATAGCGTAATTTAATCATTATTACTAAAAATGAGTAATAATACTTATTTTTACACAAAATTATTTCCTCTTTACAATGTCTGAAAAGAAGATAGATGTACTTTATGTAGATGATGAGGAAAATAACCTTGTCTCATTCAAGGCTACTTTCAGACTTAAATATAATATTGCTATTGCCACAAGTGCTGAAGCAGCAATGAAAATTTTGGAAACCAAACCCGCTGAAATTATCATTACGGACCAGCGAATGCCTAATATCACTGGTATTGAATTTCTGGAAAAGGTCATTGAAAAGTATCCTGATCCTATCAGGATCTTATTAACCGGTTATGCAGATATGAATGCTGTGATCGATGCTGTAAATAAGGGCAAAATTTTTCATTACCTCAGTAAACCTTGGGATGAGAAAGAGCTTGATGAAACCATCAAAAATGCATACGAAGTTTATAAAGCAAATAAAGAGATCAAAGAAATGAATAATAAACTGGTTCTATCAAATGACCAGCTTGAATTTCTTCTTCGTCAGAAATTACTTTCCTGATAAACAAATTACTTTTCTTCAATTCTCATCACTATTTAAAAAAATCTTCAGCCTGAAGATCTGGAAATCTTTTTTCACCGACATTTTTCCCTTTTTCACCGAGTTTAATGGTTTATCTGCCTAATAGGTATATATCACTTCCTGCCTGCACGGTACATTTGAAGAAAAAAGAAGAAAAATATTATGAAAACAATCGTACATACCCTGATCGCATTATTAGTTCTGTTTATGAATACTGAATCATATGCTTGTTTTGGAAAGCCGAATGATTACAGAAATAATTTTATCGGTTCTTTAGTTCCATTATCTCCAAGAATTTGGGAGCCCACTGATATTGAAGTTCCTGAAAACCTAAAATTCATTAAAGCAAAAACTGCTTTTGTGCCTATAGCAGAATTTATAATGGGTAACCCAGATGAAGCTGCTCCATTTGAGTTATTGATGGCAAAGGTGCCGGTTCCGGCTAAGAGTTGGGAGGAGGAAACCACTGAAATTCCTGAAGGTTTACAAAATATCAAAGCTAAATATGCGCTTGTACCAGTTCCCTCACGTCATTATATGTTGGATGACAGTGATCCAGTTATTCAGGATGAAATGGTTTCTTTGACCCTGGCTCATAATTTCGAGAAATAAATTTTAGAGTGATTTAATGTGAATTTAGCGATCTGCCTGAGCAAGGATCTTTTCATTCAGACGGATATATTCCGCATTATTCATGGCTTTAGCAGCCTGTGCTCCTGCTCTGGCAGTTTGTGCAGCTCCGGGTTTATCACCCATTTTTAACTGAATACGAGCTTTCTGGTATTTGAACCAGGGTGCTTTCTGATCCCCGGCTTCGGCAATATTGATCCATTCCAATGCTTTTTTTAGGTCTTTGCCATTTTCAAAATAA
>JBIIWE010000248.1:0-4490 GCA_044339075.1 Daejeonella sp.
AGATTCAGGACGATTATGCAGCACAACTAAATTCGAATCCTGCTGCGAAGGACTCAATTTACTCTATTTTGATGCCTCAATTCCAGTCAAATATGAATAAGTTTTCTGAAGAAGCTTTTAAGTTTGTTCAGTCCAATAAAGATAACCTGGCAGGATTTTATGCTGCAGGCACTATTGATCAGAATAAATATGAACAACAATTGATCGTATATGCTGAGGAGATTAAGTCTAAATTTCCTAAAAATGGTGCTGTTCAATCATTTGTAACCAAAATGGAAGGCCTCAAGCCCGTGTCGATTGGTCAGGTTGCACCCGGTTTTCAGTTACCTGATCAAACAGGTAAAGAGTTTAAGTTGTCGGATTTTAAAGGGAAATATATACTTCTTGATTTTTGGGCTTCTTGGTGTGCTCCCTGCCGTGAGGAGAACCCTAATATTGTAAAGCAATTTGAACGGTTTAAAAATAAGAACTTTACTGTGCTTGGTATTTCTTTAGATGACGACCGAGCTGCATGGCTGAAGGCAATAAAAGACGATCAGTTGAACTGGCCGCATCTTTCAGAATTAAAAAGATGGGATGGAAAAGTAACCTTACAGTACAAAGTTGAAGGAATACCAGCTTCATTTATACTTGATCCGGAAGGCAAGATTATCGCAAAGAACCTAAGAGGTGTTGAATTAGAACAATTTTTGGAAAAGACATTAAAATAGCTGGTTTAATTGTAAATTCGATAAAAAAGTTTACAATTTGTTAATAAAGGCTTAACGCAATGGTGTTACAAAGGGGTTATTTTTACGAAAATTAATCTATTTATGAGTACGTCTAAGCATAAGATTCTGATTGTTGATGATGAACCTGATATTCGGGAGCTTATTGAGTACAACTTAAAAAAGGAAGGCTACCAGGTATATACTGCTTCCAATGGTCAAGAAGGGGTTACTGAAGCCAAACGGGTGTTGCCTGATCTCATTATACTTGATATCATGATGCCCAAAATGGATGGGATAGAAGCCTGCAGGATTCTTAGAACCATGAATGAGTTTAAGAATACATTCATGGTATTTCTAACTGCAAGAAGTGAAGAATACTCCGAAATTGCTGGTTTTAATGTTGGGGCAGATGATTACATAGCTAAACCAATCAAGCCACGCGCACTCACTAGCAGAATCAATGCTATTTTAAGACGTAACGTTCATTCTGATGAAGCTGAAGTAGAAAATAAAGTTGAAATAGGTGATCTAATTATTGATCGTGAAGCATTCCTTGTATTCCGTAACGGTGAAAAAATTGTTCTTGCCAAAAAGGAATTTGAGTTATTATATCTGCTGGCATCTAAGCCAGGTAAAGTCTATACCCGTGATGTAATTCTGAAAAACATTTGGGAAGATTCTGTTGTGGTAACTAACCGCACAATCGATGTTCATATCCGTAAACTTCGCGAAAAACTGGGTGATAATTATGTCAGTACAGTAAAAGGGGTGGGATATAAATTTGAGCTGAAGTAAAGTTTAAGCCTTAAAAGCCTTTAAAGCCTTTAAAGCGGAAAGCAGAAAGCAGAAAGCGGAAAGCAGAAAGCAGAAAGCGGAAAGCGGAAAGCAGAAAGCAGAAAGCAGAAAGTTGAAAGCGGAAAGCAGAAAGCAGAAAGCGGAAAGCAGAAAGCAGAAAGCAGAAAGCAGAAAGCAGAAAGCAGAAAGCGGAAAGCAGAAAGCGGAAAGCAGAAAGTTGAAAGCGGAAAGCAGAAAGCAGAAAGCGGAAAGTTGAAAGCAGAAAGTTGAAAGCGGAAAGCAGAAAGCAGAAGGTAATTTGCTTAACTTGTTGATCATTTGCAAGCTTTTACCTTTTAGCTTTTACCTTTGATCTTTATCCTTTTACCTTTATCCTTTTACCTTTTACCTTTGATCTTTATCCTTTCGGCTTTAAACTCCTTTCGGCTTTAAACTCCTTTCGGCTTTAAACTCCCTTAGTTCTTAAATTAAAGCTTAAATTTGCATTCTAATTTATAATGCGTGAAGTTTCCAAAATTCCAGGACCTTATCCTTTTTGAAAACGATAATCTTATCGTTGTTAATAAACCAGCCTTTCTAAGTTCGCTTGATGACAGGGAAGGTGGAGATAATAATTTGCTAAGAATGGCCAAGCAGTATTCTGACGATGCACAGATCTGCCACCGTTTAGACAGAGAAACTTCAGGTGCATTGATTATTGCTAAAAATCCTGAAACATATCGCCTTATTTCCATGCAATTTGAACATCGAAAAGTTAACAAGGTGTATCATGCCATAATTAATGGGACTCATGCGTTTGAGGAACTCCATGTGGATCTGCCAATTTTGAACCTGGGAGCAAAGAACGTAGCAATAAACAGGCAGGAAGGTAAACCTGCAGAAACGGTGTTCAATTCAATTAAATATTACAAACATTATACTTTGGTTGAATGCAGGCCAATAACCGGAAGAATGCACCAAATAAGGATTCACCTTGCTTCCCAGAGAGCGAATATTGCAGGTGATGAAATGTATGGAGGTAAGCCAGTTTACCTTTCCGAAATCAAAAGAGCATATCGCATAGGTAAAGATCAGGAAGAATTACCCATCATGAAGCGTTTTGCATTACATGCGCGTCGTATTACTTTTAAGATTGATGAGCGTACGGAAATGACTTTTGAAGCTCCATATCCTAAAGATTTCGCAACTTTGATCAAGTTGCTGGATAAGTTTGATTCTTAATTTTTTATTGCAGAAGCTTCATATAAAGAAGAAACTGCCTCCCAATTAGGGTCTGATTCAAAAGAAATAGACTCTATGCGACTCTGTTCTGTTTTAAGTCGCTCCAGGATTTCTATTGCCTTTTTTTGATCTTCAGGTTTAATATAGAGAAGTATGTCACGATACCCAGTCATAGTAGTTGTACCGACGTAACAATAATTTCCTAAAACCTTGCTTAGTTCTTTGATGATTTCTGTTTGTAAGTTATTGAAAATCAGGACTTCTTTGTCTGTTGGATGTCCATCCTTATTTTTATCCAAAGTGTTCACCATGATGAAAAGTGACATCGAAAAAATGGATTTTTCTTTAAAATCAATATAACGGTCATTGATTGAAGCCAGACATGGTTTCCCATTTGCCTCAAATTTTAGCGTCGTGAAATTCTGATTAATGATAGGAGCTTCAATTTTTGCGGGCTCTGAGTCCACTTTTTTGTTTTGTGAACAAGATATTAATGGAAACAGACAAATGAGTATGAAGTAATATTTCTGCATCTTTTAATTAATATTTGTCATCCCTAACTTGACCCTTTAGTCATCCCGGGCTTGACCCCTGTCATCCCGGGCTTGACCCGTTAGTCATCCCGGGCTTGACCCGTTAGTCATCCCGGGCTTGACCCGGGATTAATAGCCCAATATCTTCAAAACCTGTTTGCTATTCTGTTCTTCACCAAATACTTCGAAATTGAATGACTCATCCCGGTTACGGCGAATGATCACATGCTTAGGAGATGGAAGCAGGCAATGATGTATGCCGCCATAGCCACTAAGAACCTCCTGGTAAGCACCCGTATGAAAGAAGCCTAAATACTGAACCTTTCGAGTTTTTGGCATAAATACGTTGTTCATATGAGCTTCTTGGCTATAATAATCCTGACCGTCGCAGGTGATCCCACCAAGGTTGACACGCTCATATTCAGAATCCCAATTGTTTATTGGAGCAAGAATATACTTTTGATTCAAAGCCCAAACATCCGGAAGGTTGGTGATGAATGATCCATCAAGCATAAGCCATTTTTCACGGTCATTTTGTTGCTTACGTCCTAAAACTTTGTAAAGAATACCTGAAGCTTCAGCAACGGTGTATTTACCGAATTCAGTAATGATATCAGGTTCAATGACATCGTGCTCTGCACAGATTTCCTTGATCCTTTTTACAATTTCATTGACCATGTATTCATAATCAAAATCAAATGCTAAAGAATCTTTGAAAGGCATTCCTCCACCGATATCAAGCGTGTCGAGATCAGGGTTTATTTTCTTGAACTTACAATATAGCGTTGCGTATTTTTCAAGCTCATTCCAATAGTAAGGAGTATCAGAAATTCCTGAATTAATAAAGAAATGGAGTAATTTAACCTTGAAATTAGGATTTTGAGCTATTTTATGATTGTAGAAATCAATAATATCTTCAATTCTAATTCCTAATCGAGAGGTATAGAATTGAGAATCAGGTTGTTCTTCAGCAGCGATTCTTATTCCCAAGCTACATGGAATATCTAATTCATCATCATAGATGTTAAACTCTTCCTTATTATCAAGAACGGGAATAATGTTTTTAAAACCATCGTGAAGCATATCAATAATATATTGCTTGTATTGAAAAGTTTTAAATCCATTGCAAATAACCGTTATTTCCTTGGTTAGAGCACCTTTTTTTTCAAGCGCATCAATCATTGGCATATCGAATGCAGATGAAGTTTCCAGGTGTATATCATTTCGCAGA
>JBIIWE010000249.1:0-4479 GCA_044339075.1 Daejeonella sp.
TAAATATAGAAGATAATACGATCGTGATCTTTATGTCTGATAATGGTCCCAGAACCAAAAGGACTAAAAACGACCTGTATCCTGATCGTTATGTAATGAATCTACGCGGTACAAAAACTAGTGTTTATGAAAACGGAATACGAGCCCCATTCTTTATTAAATGGCCTGGAAAGATACCTCAAGGCGTGAAATATACAAATCTGGCAGCACATATTGATGTATTTCCTACCCTTCTTGAAGCATGTAAGGTACCTATACCTAAATCTTTGAAATTGGATGGAATATCATTAATTCCCTTACTTACCGGCAAATTGAAAAACATCCCAGAACGTGAAATATTCATACAAGGTCATGCAGGGTCTGAACCATTCAAGTATTTTCATTTTACAGTCCGAGGTCAGCGCTATAAACTCATTTCTCCAAATGACGATCCATATGGCAATATTATCCGGCCTGGCATTGGAGATTCAGATATGAAAAAACTGTTAGCTTCCCTGGAGTTATACGATATAGAAAAAGATCCCAGTGAAATTGATAATATAGCCAAACAGCATCCTGATATTGTTAAAAGTATGCTATCCCGATATGAAACCTGGTTTGATCAGGCAATGAAAGATCGTGGAAATGATTGGCCCCAGCGAATATATATTGGCACTAAGTTTCAGCCCAATGTTCAATTATCGAGGTTTGACTGGGGTGGTCAGGGTTTGATAGGGGAGCAAAACAGGCGATTTGGCTATTGGGAAGTATATAGCAGTCCCGGTAAATATAGGCTGAGCCTTCGATACCCCAAAGTAACAAAACCTGGTTTCGCATATTTGAAATATCGTGGGATAGAAAAGAAGATCGCAGTATCGGTTGGTGATACAGTTTCTTTGTTTGATTCTATAGAATTGCCTGAAGGACCGGGTAGATTTGAAGCCTTTATCAAATCAGATTCTGAAGAGACAGGGGTACAATATGTTGATGTGGAACGTTTAAACTAATTTCTGTTTTTAATTTCAATTTATGCAAAGAAGACGATTTATCGAATCTGCATTTCTCGGATCGGCAGCCATGTGTATTGGTTTTCCAATTCTGAAGGCTCAGGCAGCATCCAATATTAAGATCACTAAAATTCGATATTATGCTGCCCCTGGTTATAATAAGTCACTTTTTAATCAGGCTCGAGGTATTGTTGAAATCGAAACCAATACGGGAATAATTGGGATCGGTGAAGGTGGATCAAAGGATATGATCGAGCAATGTGCTCAGATGATGATCGGTGAAGATCCCTTTCGTATCGAACATATCTGGCAATATCTATACAGAGGGATGTTTTATCCTCCTGGAAGAGAGAAATTACATGCTTTGGGAGCGCTTGAGATGGCACTTTGGGATATTAAGGGCAAAGTCTTAAATGTCCCTGTATATGAGCTCCTGGGTGGCTCCACAAGGGAATATGTGGAATGTTACGCAACTGGTTTCAGACCATCTAAAGCAAAAACAGAGGAAGAGAGGGCAACCGATTGTCTCAAGGCTGGCTTTAGGTCATATAGGATCGGGCCAACAGGTGGCAATGGTGATCTTCCTTTTGATTTCTTTGACAATGCCGACAAAACCATTGCCTTTAGTAAGAGAATTGATCAGGCAGTAGGAGGTAAGGGTAATTGGGCAATTGATCTTCATACCCGATTTGATACTCCCGAAGCTGTGAAAATCTGTTCAGCATTGGAAGAATTAAGCCCATATTTTGTTGAAGATGCAATTAGGTCTGAAAATCCTGGTGTTTACAGAACTTTTAGGCAAGCTACCAAAGTTCCTCTTGCAGTAGGTGAACAATTTGGTGATCGCTGGGATATTAATGAATTGATTGAACAACATCTCATTGATTATTCTAGGGTAACATTGCCCAATAGTGGCGGAATAATAGAATTGAAGAAGATAGCAGCATTATGTGAGACTCATTATATAGGTATGCTTCCACACTTTACCGGCCCCCTATCAACAGCTGCTTTAGTACATGTTCTTGGTTCAAGCAGCCCTTCAAGAGTAATGATGGAATTAGCTGGAGGTGAGGTAGAAAGACCATCGTATTTCAATGATGATTACCTGAATTTTTCTAATGGCAAATTGTATTTAAATCCTGAACCTGGATTAGGTGTGAAATTTGATCCCAAAAAGGCAAATTTTATCATGGAAATTGCCGAAAAAACTAAGTTTCCACATCCAGGTTTGAAGAGTCCCGATGGGGCAATTCACAATTGGTAATTTTTAGAAAATTTATTTTTTTACTATGTTCATGTGATTATTTCCGTAAAAAATCACATTTTTAGAATTCCGGAACTTATTTAAATCCGATTAATCTTGAGAACTATATTTTATTTTTAAAACATCAGAATTTGAAAAACAGATCAATATTATTTTTCGTGATTCTCCTGACTTTCAGCTGTGGATTTCTATGGTCAGGATGCAGTGCCAGTAAAATAACTCCACTTGCTATTGCCGGCGACAAAGATGCTTCCGCTATGGCAGAATTTCTTCATGATCCTGAAGACTCAAGATTAAAAGATAGAAAATTTGAACAGGTACCTGCAGTGGGTGCAACGGCTGATGGAAAGCAGGTTTTTGTGGCCTGGTATTCAGGTGGAGCTGCACCTGGACCTGGTAATTATGTGACCTTATCTGTTAGTCAGGATTTAGGAAAAACCTGGCTGAATGATCAGCTTGCTATTTATCCTACGGATAAGGCCTACCGCTTATTTGATCCCACAATTTGGAGAGATAATAAAGGGAAAATGCATTTATTCTATGGAAGTGCAAAAAATAGCTTGATCTGGGACGGATTTGGTGGTGTTAATGCGGTAGAAATTAAATGGGATGGAAAGAGAATATCTAATTCTAATCCTATCCGAATGAGTGATGGGGTAATGAGTAATAAACCTGTTTATTTATCTTCAATAAAGCAAACACTTTTCCCTGTTTATATTGATAAGCCACTTCCTGGAACAAAATCTGAAAAATCATTTCCGCAACATGGCGTGTTTGTTTATTCTAAAATGCGTAATAATCTACCATTGACTCCTTATGCTTCAATTTATATTGATGAAGAACTAAGGATTCATGATGAACCTCAACTTGTAGAAATTTCTGAAAGGGGAGAGTATCTTGCCATGCTGAGAACAACCAAAGGTATTTATTACACAAAAAGTAGTGATTTTGGTAAAACATGGACTCCTTTACAACCTTTTACAGCTTCTGGACCAACAACTTCCAGTAGATTTTATTTAGGTAAACTTTCTTCCGGTAATTTATTGCTGGTCAGTAATAATAGCACCACACGAAATAAAATGTCTGCTTTTCTTTCTAAAGATGGTGGAAAAACCTGGCCTCATAAATTAGTACTTGATGAACGCGAAAATGTGTCTTATCCTGATGCTGATCAAACAAGTGATGGGAATATTCATGTTGTTTTTGATCGTGAGAGAACGGGTGCCAAAGATATTTTGTATTGCAGATTTACAGAAAATGATATTCTGAATGGCAATTCATCAGCTGTGTTTAAAAACAGAGTCAATAAAAAATAATTGGAATGGAGAATTGATACTTTGATGGATAAAAATATTTTATGCTGTGACTGGGGCACGACTTCTTTCAGATTAAGGCTTGTTGAAATACAGAATTATAAGGTTCTTGCCGAATATCTAACTAAAGATGGTGTTGCAGGTACATTTAGAGCTTGGAAAGAACAGAATGAGCTTAGTCGCTTTGATTTTTATGCAGCAATCTTAAAAGATAGCATCAATGAATTAGCGAAAAAATCATTATTTAATCTGGATTCTATTCCTATCATTGTTTCCGGAATGGCATCTTCTTCTATAGGAATGGAAGAACTTCCTTATGCGGAACTTCCATTTGAGAGTAACGGTAGTCAAGCTTCTGTTAGGGTTTTCAAGGATTTTAATGGTGAAGATAGTCCCTTGGTATTGGTTTCTGGACTGAAAAGTCATGAAGATGTGATGCGTGGAGAGGAGGCCCAACTAATAGGTCTTATCAAATTAAATGAGATCTCTATCCAAGCTTCAGAGAAAATTGTTTTTGTTTTTCCTGGAACACATTCTAAACACATTATGGTTCAAGATCGTTTTGTAATTGATTTTCAGACATTTATGACTGGCGAGATCTATAATATTCTCAGTGAATATAGTATCTTGAAAGATTCCGTTTTAAGCAGTTCTGGTGCTGGATTGAAGGATCCGGATGAAATTAAAGCCTTTTTAAAAGGAGTTGAGATTTCTGGTACATCCTCACTTTTACATAACTTGTTTACTGTCCGAACCGGGCAGTTATTTGGCCAATTTTCAAAGGAGCAGAATTCATTTTACTTGAGTGGTTTATTGATAGGATCTGAACTAAGACAGCTAAAAGAAGGTAATTATGATCAACTAGTTATCTGCAGTGGAGAACACCTGTATGATCATTATAAACTAGCAGCTGAAG
>JBIIWE010000250.1:0-4477 GCA_044339075.1 Daejeonella sp.
CTTTTATCTTTCCCCCTTTCAGCTTTCCCCTTTCAGCTTTCCCCTTTTATCTTTCCCCTTTCCCCTTTTAACTTTCAGCTTTCCCCTTCCCCCTCAACTACCAGCTTCCGCTAGATCCGCCGCCGCCAAAACTTCCGCCGCCAAAACCACCGAATCCTCCACCGCCTCCACCGCCAAAACCATCGCCGCCACCAGAAAATCCGCCGAATCCACCACTATTACCTCTGCCCAGTTGAGAACCCATTAATAGCCACCAAAAAGGACTTGCACTTCCACGACCTCCAATTACCTCACTTCCTCCTCCACCTTTTTTGATTGCAAGGAGTATTATAATGATCATGATGATTATAAATCCAATTCCACTTCCGCTTTTTCTCCCTTTTTTCTTAGGAGCATCGTTTTTATATTCACCTTTCGTATAAGAAATGATTGCATTTGTACCTTCATTAAGGCCCGAAAAGTAGTCGCCCGTTTTGAAATTAGGAGTGATCTCACGTTCAATAATCCTTTTGGTGATCGCATCAGGCAATGCTCCCTCTACACCATAGCCCGTTTGAATGGTTACTTTTCTGTCGCCAAGTGAGACTAACAGTAATACCCCATTATTATTTTTTGCACCTCCAATTCCCCATGATTGTGCTAGTCGAACGCCATAATCAGCCACATCGTAACCTTCTAGCGATTTGATCAGAACTACTGCAATTTGTGTGGTGCTTGAATCGTTAAAGGCAACTAATTTTTGCTCAAGCTGATTGATCTGGTCTGGTGAAAGAGTTTGGGTGTAATCATTCACAAGACGGTTAGGCTTTTCCGGGAAAGTTTGTGCCAGAAGCACGGCACTTAAAAATAGAAATACGACCGTAGAAAATAGGTGTTTAAATTTCATTTGAAGCTTTATTGAATTATAAATTCCACTATTTACCATCCATATGAGAGATCTCATTGGGTAATTCATTCACATCTCCATCAAGGTATGGAAAAAAGGTCTGGAGCTGTTCTCCTGCAATTTTTATACCTGCAATGATTCCGCCTGTTATATCCCCATCCTTGAAATAGCCTAACATAGTATCCTTGGTGCTATCCCAAAAATCATGTGGAACTAATTTATTAATACCTGCATCGCCAATGATCGCAAATTGATGATCCTGAGTAGCAATATAGATCAGAACGCCATTCCGTTGAGCGGTTTTGTCCATTCCAAGTTTTTTGAAATAGGTTGCTGCGCGATCCAGAACCGGTTCGCTGCAAGTCTTATCAACACATATTCGGATCTCTCCTGATGTGAATCGTTCTGCTGATTCAACAGCTTCACTGATAAGCTGTTGCTCTTTTTCACTAAAAATTGACATGGCTTAAATTTAAATCGCCGGAATCAGATTCCGGCGATCAATGTTAATCAATAAATACGGTTAGTTTTACTTAGAACTCAACCTTAGGAGCTTTGTTTGCACCGGCTTCTGCCTGAAAGTATCCTTTTGTTTTAAATCCGAACATGCCTGCAGTCAGGTTATTTGGAAAAGTTCTGATTGTAGAGTTAAACTCCTGAGTTACTGTATTGAATTTTTGACGTTCAACAGTAATTCTGTTTTCAGTTCCTTCCAATTGTGCCTGAAGCTCAAGGAAATTCTGATTTGCTTTAAGTTCTGGATATGCTTCAACAGTGGCAAGTAAGCGTCCTAAAGATTGGCTTAAAGCCCCTTGGGCAGACTGAAATTGCGCGATCGATTCTGGAGTAAGTTTGGTAGGATCAACATTAACTGAAGTAGCTTTGGCGCGTGCCTCAATAACCTGAGTTAAGGTTTCTTTCTCAAAATTTGCAGCTCCTTTAACAGAGTTTACAAGATTTGGAATAAGATCTGCCCTACGTTGGTACACATTCTCTACCTGAGCCCATTGTGAAGTTACCTGCTCATCCAGTTTTACCATACTGTTATATCCGCAAGAGCTTAATGAAAGCACCGCGAAGAATCCAATGATATTCAATACTAATTTTTTCATAATTAAATTAAGGTTTCTCTAATCTATAAATTTACACTATAGGAATCAATTTTCATACCTTTGTTACACATCTGGGATAATACCCGGCAAAAAAATGATCAAAGAAATTGAACTGGTTCTTCTTCCGGAACATTCAAATGATGAGACTTTCATCAGAGACTCAGTATGTAAATCATTAAATATCAGCCCTGAACGTGTAAAAAACGTACAAATTCTCAAGCGATCAATCGATGCACGTAGCCGCAAAGTAGTGTTCAGAGTGAGGTTAAATGTTTTTATTGATGAAGTTTCTGAGCCTGAAATAATTACAGATTCTTATCAAAATGTCAGCGACAAAAAGCCAGTTTTGATAATCGGGGCTGGCCCTGCAGGTTTATTTGCTGCATTGAGATGTATTGAAATCGGACTAAAACCTGTTATTATAGAGAGGGGAAAGGATGTAAAGCAGCGAAGAAGAGACCTTGCTTTAATTAATAAAGAAGGTATCATTGATCCCGACTCAAATTATTGCTTTGGTGAAGGCGGGGCAGGCACTTATTCGGACGGGAAATTATATACTCGGTCCAATAAACGTGGTGACATTCAATATGTATTAAAAACATTCGTATCCCACGGTGCCACAACAGATATATTAATTGATGCGCGACCTCATATAGGTACAAATAAGCTTCCTAATATCATTACCTCAATTCGTGACAGAATATTGAATGACGGTGGGGAAATTCATTTCGATTGCCGAGTGACAGATCTGATAATTTCTGGAAATACCCTAAAAGGAGTTCTGGTTGGTGATAAAAAGTTTGAAGCGGAAAGCGTTATCCTAGCAACCGGACATTCAGCCCGCGATATTTATTATTTGTTGGAGAAACACAACATATTAATTGAGGCTAAACCTTTTGCTCTGGGAGTCAGGATCGAACATCCTCAAGAGATCATCGACCAGGCTCAGTACCATTGTAGCGATCGGGGGCCTTATTTGCCTCCTTCTTATTATAGTTTAGTAGAACAGGTTGATAACAGAGGGGTATTTTCTTTTTGTATGTGCCCCGGGGGTATTATAGCGCCATGTTCTACCGATCAGAACGAAATTGTGGTTAACGGTTGGTCGCCATCTAAACGGAATAATCCGTTTGCCAACTCAGGAACAGTAGTTCAGATCAATATGGAGGATGTTCCAGGGAGCATTGACGATCCGTTTAAAATGCTGAAGTTTCAGGCTGAGATCGAAAAGCTCGCGTTCAATGCAGGTGGTGGTCATTTGGTCGCACCAGCACAGCGTATGGTCGACTTTGTGAATAACAGGATATCTACGGATCTGCCAGCTAATTCTTATATTCCCGGAACAAGGTCTGCGGATTTGGCAACCGTATTGCCTGAATTCATCTATAAAAGATTACAGAAGGCATTGCCGGTATTTGGGAAAAAGATGAATGGTTATTATACGAATGAAGCCATTTTGGTTGGTGTGGAATCCCGAACATCATCACCTCTAAGAATTCCGAGAGATAAAGAAACCTTGCAGCATCCTCAGCTTTTGGGTCTGTTCCCATGTGGAGAAGGTGCAGGTTATGCGGGCGGGATAGTTTCTGCTGCAATTGATGGGATGAACTGTGCGGATGCTGTTTTTAAAAAATTGAACTGATACATTAATATGAAAATTATGAAGAAGACACTCATTCTGGGAGCAAGTACCAATCCGTCACGTTATTCCAATCTTGCGGCACATCGTCTGGTGGAGCACGGTCATCCGATAGTGAATGTAGGACTAAAACCGGGGGAGCTTGCAGGTGTTCCAATTGAATTACCCGAAATTATACATCAGGATTTGGATACAATTACATTATATCTGGGACCTGATAATCAGATTCCTTATTATGACTATATTCTGAAATCTAAGCCAAAGAGAATTATATTTAATCCGGGGACTGAAAATCCTGAGCTTGAAAGTATGGCTGAAAATATTGGGATTGAAACCACCGAAGCCTGTACACTGGTACTTCTTTCAACTGGCCAATATTAAACTACATTCGGATTGGTAATTCTTATTTCTTTCGGAAAGTAATTATTCAGTCGGTTATCCAGGATTTTTGCCCAGCCGAGCGGTTGCTCTTCAAAACACATCAATACCCAGCCTCTGTGATCTGATTCCAGCCTAAGTTCTTCTCTCTTTAGATAAGATATTGATTGGTCATGGCTTAGGTTGATTCGGTGAACGGCCGGGTTATTTAACAGACTTACCGCTAGTTCATGATTTGGAACCAGGTCTTTTCCCATGACCTTGCCTATTCTAATACCCGATTTTTTGAGATAAAGCCTGGATTGTAAATAGGATAAGTCTGCCTCAAGTCCAGCGGGAATGGCAAAAAACTCCTCCTGAAGATTTATCAATCTGATCCCGGGAGAATCTATCAGCCATCTTCTGATAATTTCTTCGTTCTTAATATTGACTGTATTTTCTCTGGCTCTCCTAATCTGTGGG
>JBIIWE010000251.1:0-4472 GCA_044339075.1 Daejeonella sp.
CATTTGTTGCATCAGCCCTAATTGGAGCACTGAACTATATTTCAACAATTCTGAATATGCGTACCAAAGGTATGGATATGTGGAAAATGCCTTTAACTATCTGGGCATTCTTCTTAACTGCAATTGTGGGAGTATTATCTTTCCCTGTACTAGTATCAGCTGTGGTCTTGTTAATATTTGACCGTAGCTTTGGTACAAGCTTTTATCTTTCTGATATTGTTGTAGCTGGCCAGATTCTACCTAATCAAGGTGGTAGTCCTGTATTATGGCAACACTTATTCTGGTTCCTGGGTCACCCAGAGGTTTATATTGTGATTATGCCAGCATTAGGACTTACATCAGAGGTAATTGCTACAAATTCAAGGAAACCTATATTTGGTTACCATGCAATGGTTTATTCTTTGATCGGTATTGCAGTTCTTTCCTTTATTGTATGGGGTCATCATATGTTCATTACAGGGATGAATCCATTCCTTGGAGGGGTATTCATGATCACAACCCTGATCATTGCAGTTCCTTCAGCGGTGAAGACATTCAATTACCTGGCTACGATCTGGAGAGGTAACCTGAGATTTACTCCTGCTATGTTATTTGCAATTGGTTTAGTATCGTTCTTTATTTCAGGAGGTCTTACCGGTATATTTCTAGGAAATGCAGCTCTTGATATAAACCTTCACGATACCTATTTTGTTGTTGCTCACTTTCACCTGGTAATGGGTTGTGCTGCAATTTTCGGAATGCTTTGCGGTGTTTACCACTGGTATCCAAGAATGTTCGGACGAATGATGGATGAGCGTTTAGGATTCCTGCATTTCTGGCTAACCTTTATTGGTGCCTATCTTGTATTCTTCCCGATGCACTTTATGGGGATTGATGGTGTTCCTCGTCGTTACTATGCATTTACTGAATTTGCATTTATGCAGGAATGGTTAACCGTCAATGTTTTCATTACCTGGGCTGCAATTATTTCGGCACTTGCACAGGTAGCTTTCTTATGGAATTTCTTTTATTCTATGTTTTATGGTAAGAAAGCACCACAAAATCCATGGGATTCAAACACTTTGGAATGGACTGCTCCGGTAGAACATTTACATGGAAACTGGCCTGGAGAAATTCCTTCAGTTTACCGTTGGCCATATGATTATAGCAAGCCTGGACATCATACAGACTTTATCCCTCAAACTACACCTTTCTCTGAAACAATGAGCTCCAATCTTCCACATGATTTCGAAGATAATCCTGAAGCTGAACGTATACAGGCGGAATGGGAAAGGGATCATGCAAAACAGCCAAAAGCTACAGAGCAAGTTTAAATAATAGACATATCAATAGTATAAGCAGGCAGTATTCAGGTACTGCCTGTTTAATTAAAGGATGTTCCTTGTTTGTATTTTGAAGGAATGACTATAGAGCTATTCTATAATCAGCTTAGCTTTTTGCCTCTCAAAACGTATTGTTAATTCAATATCATTTATTCTTTAGTATACGTGATATAACCTAGGGAAATACCATTTAAAACATATTTCCTTAGTACTTTTGCAGCCTATCTTACAGAGCTATTTTTTTACAGTTGTGTAAATCAGGCAATTAAATTTTGTGAAATAGAACATAGAGTGAGGAACTTCATATCCGATTTCAATAAGTTAATCAAATTAAGACTTACGATGACAGTAGTGTTTTCTGCTTCAATCTGTTTTCTTATGGGAAGCAGGTTCCAGGGGGATATTAACTGGTTCAATTGGATGATTCTTACAATTGGTGGTTTTCTTGTTACAGGTGCCGCCAATGGGTTTAATGAAATTATTGAAAAGGATCTGGATAAGTTGATGAAACGGACTATGGATCGCCCCATTCCATCTGGGAAAATGACAACCGGACAGGCCTTAGTGCTAAGTCTTGTTATGGGTATTACAGGCACATTAATGTTGGTTAAACTTAATTTTCCAACAGGTGTTTTATCGGTATTGTCCATATTTTTATACGCATTTGTGTATACACCTATGAAAAGGAAATCGCCAATCGCTGTTTTTATTGGTGCTTTTCCTGGTGCTTTTCCTCCTTTGATTGGCTATTTTGCAGCTTTTAATGAACCACGCATTTCATGGATACCTGTAATACTTTTCCTCATCCAGTTTGTTTGGCAATTCCCTCATTTTTGGGCTATCGCCTGGGTACTTGATGAAGATTATAAAAGGGCTGGCTTCAGATTATTGCCTACAACTAAACAGGATAAAACCAGTGCCATTATTACGCTGCTTACAACCATTATTCTGGTGCCGGTTAGTTTGATGCCAACGGTATACCTGATGCCAGATGGTCAGGCTTTTGGCGGCAATGTTTATTTGGTAATAGCCCTGATTGCAGGATTGTATTTTACATGGAAGGCCATTTTATTGTATAAGAACAGAGATGTTTTATCAGCTAAAAATCTGATGTATACTTCTTTTATTTATCTGCCTCTGTTGCAGCTGACTTTATTATTTGACTTTATAGCAAAATAGAATACTATGGAAATTAAAAATGTACAGGTAGAGGATAGGCAGAATTTTAAAGCAAGAAAATTTTTAATGTGGCTGTTTATTATCTCTTCATTTATGATGTTTGCTGCTTTAACCAGCGGATTTATTGTTTATACTGAAGGTAGCGCTGAGCGTGGAATTAAAGTTTTACTTCCCAAAGCATTTATGTATAGTTCTATTATCATAGTTTTGAGTAGTCTGACTATGCATATGGCATATCTCTCTGCACAAAAATTACAATTTGGTAAGCAAAAACTTTTTATCGGACTTACCATTTTGCTTGCACTTGGTTTTTTTTATAGTCAGTATTCAGCATGGCAGGTATTGTATGAATCAGGAGCGTATTTTGTTAACTATAATGCCTCCCAGTCGTTTATTTATGTGTTTTCTGGCGCACACCTATTACATATTCTTGCTGGTTTATGTATGTTGATTTATGCTCTTATAGGTAGAATTCGCAACATTCCACAGGTACGTAATATCTTTCGTATGGAAGTGACATCCATTTTTTGGCATTTTATAGATATCCTATGGATTTATCTATATGTTTTCTTACTTTTGAATCAATAATTAATTTATATACCATAGGTTAAATGAGTGCTACTGTATCAAAACTAGATGAATTAAGAACTGACGCCTGGAGTGGCGGAAAGTCGCCTTTTGCTGTAGAATATGGAAAACTGATGATGTGGTTTTTCTTATTGTCGGATGCTTTTACATTTTCTGCCTTTCTAATTTATTATGGAGCTCAACGCTTCAGTAAGATTAGCTGGCCTGATCCTGATGTAGTGTTTCAATCTATTCCGGGTATTGCAGATCATGGATTCCCCCTCATCTTTGTGGGTATCATGACCTTTATCTTGATTATGAGCTCTGTAACTATGGTTCTTGCTGTAGAAGCAGGACATCGCAATTCTAAGAAAGAGGTTGTTTGGTGGATGATAGCTACTATCATAGGTGGATTGATGTTTCTTGGTTGTCAGGCTTTAGAATGGTCGCACTTGCATCATGAAGGTTATTGGTGGGGAAGTTTCCCAGCTTCTTATATTGGTGTTGACACAATTGGCGCACTACAATTTGCTAATCTATTCTTTACTATAACGGGCTTTCATGGTTTTCACGTTTTTACCGGAGTCGTAATTAATATTATTATTCTTTTGATGGTAGTCTTTAATGTCTTCCAGAAAAGTGGAAGTTACCTGATGGTTGAAAAAGTTGGTTTGTATTGGCACTTTGTAGACCTTGTTTGGGTATTCGTATTTACTTTCTTTTATTTAGTTTAAAATCCTGATAATCCATATCTAATGTCAGCAGAACACACACACGATGAGCATGCAACAGAGCATGAGGGAATGACCAAGAAAAAGATCTGGCGAGTCTTCTTTTATCTTTTAGGAATAACAGCTGTTGAATTTTTCATAGCTCTTTACATGATACCTAAGGGTTTGATAGGACACGGTATTGGTAATTTTGCTTATATAGTTCTTACTCTTGTAAAAGCATTCTATATAGTAGCATATTTTATGCACCTTAAATTTGAAAAATTTGCATTGAAGACTGGAATTACCGTTTCATTAATATTCATTATCTACTTTATTGTTTTGATGTTAATTGAAGGGTCTTACCAGTTTGTTCAAATGAATTAATGAGTTTACCCTCATTTCCCATTAAAAAAATCCTGGTCCTGCTAATTCTATTGGCAGTACCGGGTACTCTTTATTATCTACTAAAGGAAAAAGGGCAGAATCGATATCGTCCTCTTCCTATTTATGGTACCAAGCAGGTAGCAAAAACTTTCCACATTAAACGTCGCAAACAGATTCCTGATACTATTTATCACATAATACGCGATTTTAAATTTTTAAACCAAAATTCTGACTTTATTAGTTTTCCGGCTGACAGTAACCAGATAACGGTTGTTAATTTCTTCTATACCCGTTGTCCTGTTTTTTG
>JBIIWE010000252.1:0-4470 GCA_044339075.1 Daejeonella sp.
CAGCTTTTGTTCTATCGTATTTGATTATTCAAAAGTTTCAGATCGCTAAATTATTTACGAACAGTTTTCTTATTTACCTCCTCTTTTTTACAACGTTAAAATCTGCAGTTTTCATGTTGATGAGAATTCATACAGGTATTATTCGATATTCAAATACTGAAGACATATTCCGGATCTTTAAAGCAGTATCGATAAGCAGCATACTTTTCTGGCTGATTAATAAATTGATCATCATACCACTTATACACCTTCCTGTCGAGTCCTTGAATGCTGTAATTATTGTAGATTTCTTTATTTCTGCTACTTTCCTTATTGCATTACGAATACTTGTTAAAAGCTTATTTTCATATATAAAAAGCTTAGAATCAGCTGATAACAAGGAAGAAGTAGAAAGTATTTTGATCTATGGATCGGATAAAAAATCTATTTTAATTAAAAAAGCATTTGAATATTCCCATGACAAACAATATAATATTATTGGCTTTGTTGACGATGATCCGGATAGAATTAATAAGAATATAGAACAAAAAGAGGTTTATTCTTCCGGTTCAATTCCATATCTAAAAAATAAATATGGGGTTAATAAACTGGTAATAATGGCAGATGATCTCAATGTAGAAAATAAAAACACTGCTATAAAACAATGCATTGATCTGGGCATTAATGTATTATCGGTTCCTCATTCCACTCAGTGGATCAATGGCAGGTTAAGTTTGAACCAGGTAAGGAATCTTAATATTGAAGATCTTCTTCAAAGAGCGCCGATCAACCTTAAAAAGGACAATATTTTCAGGGAGCTATCCGGAAAAAGAATACTGGTTACAGGTGCAGCAGGTTCAATTGGTTCTGAAATTGTCAGACAATTATTAAACTATAATCCTGAAATGCTGATTCTCTGCGATCAGGCTGAAACACCTCTTCATGAGCTTCAATTAGAAATTGAAGACTTTCATCCGGATGCTCCTGTTAAGGTTTTTATGGCTAATATCCAAAATGCTAAACGCCTTAGAACTCTGTTTTCAGTTTATCAGCCAGAGGTGGTTTTTCATGCGGCAGCATTCAAACATGTTTCTATGATGGAAAATAATCCATTCGAAGCAATTCTTACAAATGTTCTTGGAACAAAGAATTTGGCAGATATATCCCTCAAATTTAAAGTTGAAAAATTCATAATGATATCTACGGATAAGGCGGTAAATCCAACCAATATTATGGGGGCTTCCAAGCGCCTGGCCGAGATGTATATACAGTCATTAAATTTTCATCAGGTTAGAGATATTTCTATTGAGGAGATTTCTGAATCAAAAGAAGTTTCGACTAGGTTTATTACTACCAGATTCGGCAATGTACTCGGCTCCAATGGTTCTGTAGTTCCCAGATTTAAAGGACAAATTGAAAAGGGTGGACCAATTACAATAACGCATCCAAAGATCACCAGGTATTTTATGACAATACCAGAAGCTGTTCAATTGGTGTTGGAAGCCTGTGCCATGGGAAAAGGAGGGGAGATCTTCATTTTCGACATGGGTGAACCAGTGAAAATAGTTGATATGGCTATTAATATGATCCGTCTTGCAGGTTTGATCCCCGAAAAGGACATTGAAATTATCTATACAGGATTGCGACCAGGAGAGAAACTCTACGAAGAATTATTGAATAAAGGTGAGAATATAATCCCTACCCATCATTCAAAAATTAAAATATCAAAAGTGATAAATTTTCACTTTTTCTACGTCGAGAGAATGATCAGTGAATTAATAGAACGTATGGATTTTGACGATAATGCCGGACTGGTAAGAAAGTTAAATGAGATCATTCCTGAATTTAAAAGCAATAATTCTGTCTATTCCAAACCAGAGGAAATAATTATTAACTAATAGTTTAAAATCATATACAATTCTATTCATAATCAAATGATTACTTGACCAGTATCAGGTAAATATTATTCAATATGCCCTAATTTGAAGTATTATTAAGGGACGAAGGATTGAATTTCAATTTTTTATGTCATAGCGATTTTATTAACCAGATATTAAATTTTAATTTTCTTAATCATGAATAACGGTGAAATTGTTGAGCATGTGATTCGCAGAAATAATATCAGTATAAGCGAATTATCCAGGAGGCTGCGTGTAAGCAGAAGGTCGATCTATAATTGGTTTACTCAAAAAAATCTAAGTTTTGATATCATACTTCAGATAGGTGAGGTTTTGGATTATGATTTTTCATCTGATTTTCCTGATAAACTCAATGGAAGGAGATCAAATCCAGTTCAAGGTTATCAACCTGATATTCAAATGAATGATTTTCAAAATTCAGCTAATTACTGGAGAAATAAGTATATAAATCTTTTAGAAAAATATAATGAAGTCTGATAAATCTATTTGGATTTAAACAGAAATCACGAATTGATTCACTTAAGAAAATTATCAAATGAAATAAAAAAAGTCCACAAAAGTACTGCCAGTGTTCTTTGTAGAGGTCCTAATTTATTCTAGTGCAAAGATCGCCAGCTAGGCCAGCTGTATCCACACTAAGCTTAATTATGTTTCACGACTTAATTTATCCTTCCCTTTCCAAAAAGATTTGCTTGTAAGTGAGATCAGATGAATACTTAAGCCTTTCGTAGAATTACAGGCGTACTTTTCAGTGGAACCTTTGTTTAGATAAAGGTTCTGCGTTTGTTTTCAGATTAAGTTTTGAAGCTATTCTGAAAAATACTATTCAAATAAAAACACCCTTAAGTTTATAAACTTAAGGGTGTTTTTATTTATTGCTGATTAAGATTGAATACAGGATATATTAATAAATTTGTTTTATTGTCTCAGATTTCTGATCTTATTTTCGTCAAGCACTACAATTGCTCCGCTGTCTTCAACTTCTATCAATTTTTCTGTCTTGAATTCTTTGAGCGTTCGGATGGTAGATTCTAATGATGATCCAACTACATGAGCCAAATCTTCACGGGAAATATTAATAATATTCTTTCCGTTTTTGCTTTCCTTCAACTTGTCTATTAACCTTACGATTCCAATGGCTACTTTTTTTCGTAGTGAATTGTAGGCCATATTAATGATTACCTTTTCATTTTCAGTTACATTTTGGGAAAGCATGTTAATGAATTTCTTAGCGATGATAGAATTTGTATGAATCTTCTCCAGGAAATCCTCTTTTGGAATAAGAACAATTGAAGAATCATCCATGAGTCGGGCATTTTTGATGTAATTACACTCCTTCAATATTTCTATATATCCAAAAAAATCACCTTTGGAGTATATACCTGTAATAAGTTCTTTGCCATCTTCATTCACAATAAATTCTTTAACCTTTCCTGACTTAATATAATATACTGCAGAGGGGCGTTGTCCAGGCATATAAAGAACATGCTTTCTTTTGAAAAATCGGGTCTCATGTTTCTCTGTAATAAGGTTTCCAGGATTACCTATGCTATTGGGACTAAAACTGCCGTCTTTTTCAATGTCACTTGTCAAATGAAATTTATTTTTCAAGCTTTCATTTTTCTCTATTCTTAATCTAATCGTATTTAAAAGATCGTTACTATCAAAAGGCTTTACCAGATAGTCATCAGCCCCCAGGCTCATTCCTTTCCGCTGATTCACATAATCTGCATTTCCAGAAAGAAAGATAAATGGTGTACCTGAAGTTTTTGGATGATTACTTAAAATATGAATTACACCATAGCCATCAATATCCGGCATTTGGACATCACATATTATGAATTGCGGACTTTCTTTTAAAGCGGTTTCAATACCGGTTTTACCATTATCGCAACTAAGTACTTTATAGCCTGAGAGGCTTAACAACTGATCCAGTTTGTCTCTAAAGGATTTATCATCTTCAATCAATAAGATTTTTTTCATTTCTAATTCTTTGCTTAGCGCTTTAACCAATAATTTTTCACGACATATTTAAATAGCTTATTTATTAGGGTATTTTTTCTCTTAATAGTTTTTATCAAATTGATTTCAATCTATAATAGACCGTTACAAAAGGGCTATTATATCTAAATTCCTAATTTAATCTAACTCCTTTTCTGATTTTTGGGGGTTCAGGAAAAGAATTCTACTAATTAATTTTCATGTTTCAACCTTTTTATTTAAAAGTTGAAGTATCAAAAATGAGTATTAATACTCAAATTTACTATTAAATAATTATTTTATTATATGATTCTCATCATTTATTTATTTGATGTAAATCAGTCTTATTCCCTGTTGGTAATTTGTAATTACTTGATTTTGATTGGATTATTCTGCACTATTCTAAGATTAATCAAGATTTATATGATTTTGAATAGGCGTAAAATGACAAAAGCTGATCATCAGATCAGCTTTTGTACTCGGAGCGGGTCCCGATAGCTATCGGGACGAACCCGCAGGAGCTTTAAGGGACACAGGATTTTAAGTCCTGCGTGTCTACCAGCCGAAAGCTATCGGGATCCACCATAACAAT
>JBIIWE010000522.1:0-2509 GCA_044339075.1 Daejeonella sp.
TAAAACAATCCGCCTTCATGGTAAACGGGTAAAAAGACTTTATTTCCAGGCTTAAAATCACGAATATCCAGATTGCCGCCCCAATCACCCTGACCATCCAGACTATTGCATACATCTCTGTCGGGTGCTACACCTAGTGTTCCAATAAATGGTGTTATTGGCCAGGAGATCTTATCATTAAAATGAAGCGTGCCATCCATGGTAGTTCCGCTTTCGCCAGGTGTATGCTTAAATATTTTGGTATGATATTCTGAAGAAAGTTCAGGCCATCGAGATGATTCACCCAATGGTCCGCGTTTTGGACCAACCGCTATCCATGAGGTATTTTCTACCTCAATTTCATGAATATTTACAATCAGCGTATCACCACGATCGAGCCCTTCAATAAAAATAGGGCCGGCAATTGGGTTTACTAATGGAGGTGTGCGGTCAAAACCTGGTCGATTGGCAGGAATAGCCTTATCTGCCGAACTTTTAAAAAATCCAATTCCCGCATCCCAGGTTTCAATTTCAATACGCTCTCCTGTAACTACCCTTAGCAAGGGTTTGTCGGAATGATCAAATGCAAACTTCCCAGCTTGCTCACGCAAAATTTTCTTCATTTTTTAGAATTAGATAGCCTTAAATTAAGAGAAAATAAGGAGATTTCAGAAAGGTATTTCTTAAAAGATTTTTTAATTACCAGACTAATTCAAAAGCTAGTCAAGAAACAAGTCAAAAACCTGAATGTTTAAAACCTTAAAATGATATTAATAATGATTTTTCAATAGCTTAGACACAAAAATCATTGTATGAATTTTCTGGAAGCAAAATGGGAAAACCTGATCATGGCCAATTATGCTGTAGATCCAAATGTATTGATTCCATACTTGCCCAAAGGAGTTGAGCTGGACAGTTTTGAAGGCAAATTCTATGTAAGTTTAGTGGGTTTTATGTTCAATAAAACAAAGATTTTTAGAGTGCCTATTCCTTATTTGGGATCTTTTGAAGAAATAAATCTGAGGTTTTATGTGGTAAGAAAGGATGGAGATATCCTAAAAAGAGGTGTGGTTTTTATCAATGAAACCGTTCCCTATGCACCAGTCGCCTGGATGGCAAATTACCTCTATAAAGAGCATTATACTGCTGTAAAAACAAAACATTATTGGGAATTGACTGACTCTTTAAAAAGAATTGATTATTCCTGGAAGAAAAGTAATAAATGGAATAATATCCGGGTGAATGCCCAATCTAAAGGAAGTTCAATGAAAGCTGGCAGCGTGGAGGCCTTTATTTTTGAGCACTATTTCGGATATACACGTGTAAACCAGAACAAGACACTGGAATACAGGATCAATCACCCGAGCTGGAAGATCAATCAGGTAATCGATCACAGCATTGATTGTGACTTTGGAAAAATGTACGGACCTGATTTTGCATTTTTGAACGCACAGCAGCCAGACAATGTAATTCTTGCTGAAGGCTCCGATGTTTCAGTAAAATGGAAGCGGATTGCGATTTAAGAAAATGCTTGCAAGATTTGTAATCCGAATGAAAAATTCACCGGAATTTATATTGGATTACCAATAGAAAAACTAGAGCCTGAATTACTTAATCGCGCTTTTTACAGGCCTTCCAATCCAAACCTGCGGGGTTCTTAACTTTAATAATTCAGCAATAGTGGCTGCCGTATCAAAGGTCATGATGCTTTGCGAGAATTCCTGATCTTTGATAATTCCAGTCCCTTTAATAATCCATGGAATCTGCATTTCATTCATAGTGATCAGTCCGTGACCTCTATTGATGTCACCATGATCTGCGGTGAATAAAACTACAGTGCTTTCTGCGATACCGGCATCTTCAATACTTTTTAAAATAGTCCCGATATGGGTATCTGTCCGTTCAATTGCCGCATAATATCCGGGAGTTCCATGGCCAATTTTATGTCCTACGCTATCCACATCATGTAAATGAACAAAGAGAAAATTTGGTTTTTTTTCTTTGATATTCGTCAATTCAGGTTTACCTCGCCTAATTTATCTTACTATTAGCCTTAATTAACTTGTTCAAAATCTGTTTGTAACTTAAGAACTAACTTTGTTTCCTGCTTATTTTCAACAAGTTGGGCCACATTAATGCCATTAATCAGTGCTATTTTCATGATTTTTGTGCCTTCATTTAAAAATGAAATTTCGGAGATATTGCCATTAAAAATATATTTGACTATTGATTCTTTTGGGGTGCCTAGCCCTTGAGATTTTGTAGTAATCGCAATTGCATAATTTGTATTTGGATTGATGCATGCCCCAGCCTCTATGGCAGAGCCATTTTCATAAACAAAGGCAATATCTACTATAGTTAATGTTGAAATAGTTGATGTTGAAATTTCCGGAACTATGATTTTGTCCTTTTTACAACTGGAAAACAAGGCCAATATTACCAACAATATGTATTTAAAATTATGTTTTCTTTTCAAATTTACCTCGCATCCTTTCATAAAAAAATCAATTATTATAGAGTGTTTGAATCC
>JBIIWE010000253.1:0-4451 GCA_044339075.1 Daejeonella sp.
CCCCATACTACCATAATACTTTATTTTATCAGCCCCACCAGAAATCCCTATGTTGTGACTTGTTAAAATTGTATTTCGGTTTATTATATCCCAAGGATCGGTGTCTGGATATGCATCGGGGTCAGAACCATTCTTATAAAGTTCAAGTACTGCTGCTGAAAACTGAGGAGGCAATCCTTCATTTATAGAAGCTGCATTTTTGAGTGAAGCATATTCAAAAGCATTTGGATAGTCGGGCAATACAGTAGGATTCTGAATCCCAACAAAATTATTGTACGTTAAACTTGGCTTTCCAATACTTCCTCTTTTTGTAGTGACTAATATTACGCCGTTAGCACCAGCAACACCATAAGGCGCCACCGCAGCAGCATCTTTCAAAATAGTAATAGTTTCAATCGTATTTGGATCAAGATTTTGGAAAGGACGAGGGATATTATCAACAACTAATAATGGCTGACTATTTCCTGTGGTCGACACACCTCTTATATATATCCTAGAAGCATCCTGACCAGGCTCACCTGAACCTTGTCTGAATATAACTCCAGACAGTCTACCACCTAAACCATTACTTAAATTAGTAATAGGAGTTGATGCAATTTCAGCACCTTTCATTGAAGAAACCGCTGCTGTTACTGAGCCTTTTTTCTGCGTACCATACCCAACTATAACAATTTCCTCTATGGAGGTGAGATCTTCCGAAAGTCTGACATCAATTGCAGTTCGATTATTCACTAAAATCTCACGAGTTAAATAACCAATATAAGTAAACGTTAGCGTTGCATCCTTATCTACACTGATTGAATAGTTGCCATTCACATCTGTTGAAGTCCCCAAAGTTGTTCCCTTAACTTTGACACTTACACCAGGAAGAGTTGTACCTTTTGCATCACTGATCTTACCTTTTACTACAATATCTTCAAGTTCAATTAGGTTTGCTTTAAAGATTTTTTCCTTCTCTTTTACAGTGATCGTATTTTTATTGACGATATAAGTTAATGGCTGCTCTTTAAAGATTTGTATAAGCACATCTTCGAATTCAGCACCATTAACCTTTATATCCACCGGTTTGGCCATTCTTAAAAGATCATCGGTATACACAAAATTATAACCACTTTGAGATTTGAGTTCTTTCAGTACTTTCTTTAAAGGAGCATTTGATTGTGACATGCTGATCTTTTGCGCAAAACCAGCCGCGGAAACCTGCATGAAGGCAGCTATTAATATTATGATAGTCAGGCGCATAATTAGCCATAATTTAGGGGCATGGCTTTTGAGCATACCCGGTTTTTCAGTATAAATTTTATACATTTGTATGTTTGGTTTGTAGCAAAATGCCTTTGTTTAGAAGCCGGGGCATCTGCGGTTAAACTTTGATAATTAATTATTGTCAATTGCCAAACATTAACCAGAGGTATTTACTCACTTCTGGTTTTTTTTGGACTTAACTTTCTGTTGTTAAATTCCTACATATTGTTTAGTTTAAGGTTAATAAATATTTGATTATTCGTTTAAAATATCATTTAGACACAAAAATACGTCTTCCTTCAATTCTGAATTTTACTCTCCCTGTTGATTCAAGTGATTTTAAAACTTCAGAAACATTTTCAAATCTAGAAACAGCTCCTCCAAATTTATTTTGCGGAATTACACCTTCATACTCCACAGCCACATTATACCAGCGTGCTATCATTCTCATAATATATTGGATATCATCACTTTCAAAAACAAATTGATTTCTTTTCCAGGCAATAGCGAGATCTGAATCTACATTTTCAACTTTCAACCCATCATGGGTCATTGAAGCTTGCTGTCCAGGTTTCAAAATTTCATTGAAACCATTGCTACCTTTAATTTTCACACTGCCTTCTGATAATGTGGTTTTTATTGAGCCCTCATCTTCATATGAGTTTATATTAAAATGAGTACCCAAAACCTCAACTTCCTGATTTATTGTTTTTACTAAAAATGGATGGAATTTATCTTTTGCCACTTCAAAATAGGCTTCGCCGTAAAGTTCAACTCTACGTTCTTTTAGTAAAGCAAAACTTGTAGGATATTTTAATGAAGATGCGGCGTTGAGCCATACTTTACTGCCATCTGGCAGCACCACCTGGTATTGGCCACCTTTGGGGGTTTCTATGGTATTGTATTCTGAGGTTTGAGGTCTTAGGCCTAAGCTCCCAGAAGGAAGATCTGAGGCGGTGTATATCAATTGCCCGTCAGCTGCTTTGGTGACCTTGATACCTGATTGTTCTGCAAGCGAACCATTACTTGCATCGGTTAAACTAATCTTCCGACCATCAGCCAGAGTAAGAATTGCCTTATTGCCACCGGGAACGATAGCGCTTTCAACGACAGGCTTAACAATAGAATTCTTAATAGGTGTATTTTGAGAGGAATGAAATACCCAAATTCCAATAATTACTATAGCAGCAGCCGAAATTGACCATCTGAATATATTCCAATTAATAAATCTTAACTTAGTTTTACTATTATTTTCAATATTCTCATATACAGCGTTTCTTAAATCATCTTTTAGAAACTGGCGTCGATCATCATCTAAGGAATCAATATAACTTTTACGAAAACCAAAAGAATTATAGTAAGCATCCAAAAAATCAATTTCTTCTTTGGAAGCGTTACCCGCTTGATATTTCTCAATAATTCGAAGAAAATGTTCCTTCTTAAGCTGATCCATGTATTTCTTTTTATACATGTGTCAAAAAACAATGTTTTTGCCCAGTCATGTATAAAATAAATACGAATGATTTGATAAATAGTCTAGAACAGAAGATTTAGCTACTAATTAATTTTTTTCGATCAGCATCATTGCTAATTGAACAATCATTAACGTAGTTTTTAACTTATAGATAGCTCTACCCAAATGATTACGAACTGTTTTTGGAGACAATTTCAGTTTTAAAGCTATTTCATTGGGCGTTAGCTCATCCTCATAGCGCATCTTAAATATTACACATTGCTGGCTTGGGAGTGATTCAATTAATGTTTTATAAGTTGCAATTAATTGTTTCTCAACAATTAAAGCATCTGCCCAACCCTCATGATTTTGTAGTTCAGACAATAAATCTGGAATAGGTACAAATCGCTCCTGCTTTTGTATCAGCTTAAAAACATTATTTTTTGTTACAGTATATAACCAAGCTGGGAGATTTTCAATTGGAATCTCCGTCCCTCTTGTCCACATAGACATGAAAACTTCCTGAGCTATATCTTTAGCAAGATCCCTGTCTCCAATTCTCTTATATGCTTCATCAAAAACATTACTCCAATACTTTTCATAAAGTTCTTCAAAGGCTTTCACTGATCCCTTTCCAAGTTCAACAAGAAGTATATTATCTGAAAAAGTATGGGATTCCCCTATCGACATATTGAAATCTCTTGAAGTTTATATGAATATTCCGATACCTGAAACATGCTTTCTAAATTATTTGAATAACTATAATTTAAAGATATGCACTATTATTTTACTTGAAAAAGTAACCTTAGACTTCATAAAACTTAAAATAGCGGACCAATAAAACAATTAAAATTTATAATAGTAAATTATAAAGATTATCTAATATACTTTAATAAGGGATAAATTAAAATATAAATAAAAAATAAACCATGTTAATTTGCACGTAAATAATTGATTTTCAAGCCACTTAAAGAACCAGTATTTCCAAGTGAATCAACACTGCTAGCCTTGATAACATTAAGGCCTTGAACTAAATTCAATATAGCTGAACTACCCCTTACGGAGACTTTTACGCCATTTATCAATAAATTGTAATGGCTAAATCCTGGAGTATCGGTTGCCATATTGATCTTTAGCAAACCCTCACTGATCTGAATTATACTAAAATCTACACTGCAAAGCCTAGCATACATATCCTTTTCTCTTCTCACAAAATACCGATGCTCGGGTGTTTCAGGTGTTTGATCATCAGTCCATGCGTAATATCCATCCCATCCCCAATGAGTTCTGCCATGGGTAACCGGCAACGGCAGTTTCTGACTTAACCAATTACTTCGTGGGAGCCAGCGTACTTCTGCAGTATTATAGAAGCCATAACCACCCGAATATCCAGGATTGGATTTATTGAATGTAGCCTTCCACCAGACATAATCCTTGTTGATCTGACCGGAATAGGCATTCCCTCCTACATCAATTGCAATGGGAAGATCATTAGGATTGATTCGGTTTGCGCGCATGTCCCGATCTTCAAATGACCATTTATCCCTGTCAATAATCTCCCCTCCGGGATAATAGGTTTTCAGAAATAAGTCATGCAGTTCCAGAATATTCAAAGGAATTCCATCCTTTTTTAGATAGAACATCGAATCAAAATTCGGATCTAGCATAATCCACTTTTCATAATCCCGCGACCAGATCTCGACAAGTTCATGTCCGCCCCAAATTGCATAATTTGTATTAACTATACGTGCCG
>JBIIWE010000254.1:0-4443 GCA_044339075.1 Daejeonella sp.
TTTCATTCAACAGATTTCTCCACGCAGGTAAAATAATCAGAAATCAAAAATTGGCTAATCGTGTTCGAAATGACGGTTTAACCCATAAATACTCGTCATTTCGACAGAGGAACGACGAGAAATCTGTACAGCTAGCCTAGCCCTATCAGAATAATTTCGGAAACTTATCCGGTGCACTTTCGTTCATCATTTCGTAAACGATCTCAATCACATCATCTACTGAAGGTTTACTGAAATAATCTCCATCCGAGCCATATGGGGTACGGTGTGGTTTCCCGGTCAATGTTCTTGGTTTTCCATCTAGATACTGATAGCCATTCTGACCCTCCAAAACCTGCTGCAAAATGAATGCGGATGAGCCACCAGGCACATCCTCCCCAACAACGAGCAGCTTACTGGTTTTACGCAATGATTTAGAACAAAGCTGATCCAGATCAAATGGAAGGAAAGTCTGAGGGTCAACAATTTCAACATCAATGCCCAGTTTAATAAGTTCATCTGCCGCTTGTTCAACGATCCTTAATGTTGATCCATAAGAAACAATGGTCATGTCAGAACCTTCACGAAGTAGCTCAGCCTTACCCAATTCAACGGTAAATTCACCAATATTTGTTGGCAATTTCTCTTTGAGCCGGTAACCATTCAAACATTCAATAACTAAGGCTGGTTCATCACCCCTTAAAAGTGTATTGTACATTCCAGCTGCCTGAGTCATATTTCTAGGCACACAAACATGCACACCTCTCAAAGAATTAATGATCACACCCATCGGAGATCCCGAATGCCAGATCCCTTCTAAACGATGACCGCGTGTTCGAACGATCAAAGGAGCTTTTTGTCGTCCCTTAGTGCGATAACTTAAGGTAGCGAGATCATCGCTTAAAATATTCAAAGCAAAAAGCAAATAATCAAGATACTGTATTTCTGCAATTGGACGTAAACCACGCATTGCTAGTCCGATACCCTGACCAACAATCGTCATTTCACGTATTCCGGTATCGGTGATCCTCTTTTTTCCGTATTTAGCCTGGAGTCCGGCGAAACCTTGATTCACATCTCCAATAGCACCAACGTCTTCACCAAATGCAAGAATACGTGGATCACGTGAAAAATTTGAATCAAAACATGCGTTCAGGATTTCCCTGCCATCAACCATTTTTGAATCATCATTAAATTCGGGCAAAATGGCCTTAATATGTAGTGGAGATTCAATTGAACCGGTAAAAAGTTTTGAGTTATATCGTTCAAAATTGGAATCATGCTGTTGCTGATACCAAGATTGTAATTGTTGTTTAGCCTCCGAATGCTCATTTCTCAACATCCGTATTGCATGCCGTACCAATGCTGTGACATCCTTACGGGATGGATCAACACTTCCCTTCAATGCAATTGCTGTTTTGATAAGCTCCTGATTATTTGTGCCCTGAATTATCTCAACTACAGAATCGAGCTCTAACTTCATTAATGAATTAAAATCGGCCCATGCCTTTTTCTGACAATCACGGATGTATGATTTGGCAGTAATTTCAATATCATTTAACTCCTCTTCAGTAGAAATAGCAGATTCGATCATCCATTTTCTCATCTGAAGCATACAGTCGTATTCGTTTTCCCAGGCAATCCTTGCCTTATCTTTATAGCGTTCATGCGATCCTGAAGTTGAATGCCCTTGTGGCTGGGTCATTTCGGTTACATGGATCATGACCGGTATATGCTGATCACGACAAATTTGTATAGCCTTTTCATAGGTTTCACACAAACCAGGGTAATCCCAACCTCTTACTTTAAAGATCTCATAACCCTCTCCCTTTTCATCACGCTGAAATCCTTTAAGAATTTCAGATATGTCCTGTTTTGTGGTCTGATATTCTGCAGGAACAGAAATCCCATAGGCATCATCCCAGATTGAAATGGCCATTGGGACCTGAAGTACCCCTGCAGCATTAACCGACTCGAAAAATATCCCTTCAGAAGTTGAAGCATTACCGATGGTACCAAAGGCAACCTCATTTCCATTAACTGAGAAATTCTTTAAATATTCGAGCTCAGGATTATTCCTGTACAATTTTGAAGAAAGTGCCAAACCCACCAAGCGACCCATTTGTCCGCCGGTTGGTGAAATATCAGCCGAAGAGTTTTTTGTTTTTGTAGTATCCATCCAATTACCGTTCCCATCTAAGAGACGGGTAGCAAAATGGCAATTCATCTGCCTTCCACCGGATCCGGGATCAGCATCAGTATCGGTGTTCGCGTAAAGCTGAGCAAAGAATTCAGGTAATGTTAACATACCTGCAGCAAGCATAAAGGTTTGATCTCGATAATAGCCTGAACGCCAGTCGCCAGCCTTAAATGCCTTTGCCATAGCTAATTGTGCTACTTCTTTTCCATCCCCAAAGATTCCAAATTTAGCTTTGCCGGTAAGAACTTCCTTACGTCCTAAAAGACTTGCTTGTCTGCTTTCATAGGCAATCTTATAATCACTTATAATGATACTTCTAAAATCTTCAAAACTTAGCTCTTCCTTTTCCGGCAAAATGTTATCTGTCACTTGGGTTCCACTCATAAATTTGCTGTATGGTCAAAAATAAGAAAAGCGTTGATTAATTGATAATCCTTACACAAAATAATAATCTGCTTTAGAAGTATTTTACCAAATTATTGCATTTCTATATTCCCAAAAAAAATGTAATTACCTGATTTGGAATGATATTTAGATCAATGTAATCAGTCTGCAATAATTAAAAAAAATGAAAAAAATATTAAGCATAATTACAGTATTAACGGGCTTCATCATTTTTACAGCACAGCAGACTGATAATAACCCGGAATTCAAATTCAAAAAGGAAACTCAGGACTTCGGAAAAGTACCGGCCGGCAAACCTGAATGCTTCAACAAAGCAGGCAGGCACTTTTACTAAGGCAGTAATCATCCAAGCAAATACCCACAAATCAAGCAAAATGCCAAATGTTAAAGCTGAAGTGTTGCCGGCTATCCTTTAAAATAAAATAATAAATATTTATGATAAAGCCTCTCCCAATCGGAGAGGTTTATTTATTTTTGCTGCATGCCAGAGATTTCAAGCAAAGGCCGGCAAATGCCCGCCTCCCCTATCCGTAAACTTACCCCCTTTGCCGACAAAGCAAAAAGTCAGGGTAAAAAGGTATATCATTTAAATATCGGTCAACCAGACATTGAAACTCCTGAAGGGATGCTGAATGCGATAAAAAATATAGATTTTAAGGTTTGGGCATATACTCCGTCTGAAGGTACGCTAGCATATCGCACAAAATTGACTGAATATTACAACAAGCTCAATTACAATATTGACCCTTCGCAAATATTGGTTACAGTTGGAGGATCTGAAGCCATTACTATTGCGATGCAGGTATGTGTGAATGAAGGCGATGAAATTATTATCCCGGAACCTTTCTATGCTAATTACAATGGTTTTGCCTGCATGAGTAATGTTGTAGTTAAACCTATTCTATCCCATATTGAGAATGGTTTTGCATTACCAAAGATCAGCGAATTTGAGAAACTGATCACTCCCAAAACAAAGGCAATCATCATCTGTAATCCGAATAATCCAACAGGGTACTTATATTCAAGAGAAGAACTTGAGGCCCTCAGGGAACTTTGCCTGAAATATAACCTCTTCCTTTTTTCTGATGAGGCCTACCGTGAGTTCTGTTATGATGGCAAGGAATTTATTTCTCCCATGCACTTGGAGGGACTAGATCAGCATGTCATCATTCTGGATACGGTATCCAAACGTTACAGTGCATGTGGTGCCCGTTTGGGATGCCTGATAACCAAAAACAAGGAAGTTATAGTTGCAGGATTGAAGTTTGCACAAGCAAGACTAAGTCCGGGTATGGTTGAACAAATCGCGGCAACTGCTGCAGTTGATACTCCAGCCAGCTATTTTGAAAAGGTAAATTCGGAATACACCATGCGCCGCGATACATTGGTGAACCGCTTAAACAGCATAGACGGAGTATTCTGTCCGAATCCGGGTGGAGCATTTTATGTAGTAGCAAAGTTCCCGATCGATAATGCAGATAAGTTCTGTCAGTGGATACTTGAAGACTTTGAATATGACAATCAGACAGTAATGATGGCCCCTGCAACCGGTTTTTACAGCACAGCAGGCGCTGGAATGAATGAAGTTCGTTTGGCATATGTTTTGAATAAACAAGATCTGGAAGCAGCCATGACCTGCCTGGAGAAAGCTTTAGCGGTTTATCCTGGTCGTGTTAACTGATTTATAACAAGGATATCAGCCCTATTTCGTATCTTTGTAATCGTATTTATTCCAAATAAACACCGGGCCCGACCGGAATTGACAGGGTGGAGATAGGTATGTAAGCATGCAGCGCATTGTAAGTATTAGCGCTCAAATCTGAACTTTCAAACCACAGTTGGCGAAAATAACTACGCCT
>JBIIWE010000327.1:0-3795 GCA_044339075.1 Daejeonella sp.
TTATCTGTTATCTGAAGTCTGAGGTCTGAAAAAAGTAGAAAATTTCAAATTAGCACTACAAAATCTTGGTTCTTGGTTCTTGGCTCTTGGTTCCAGTTGTCTGTTATCTGTTGTCTGTTATCTGACGTATGATGAGGCAGGTGTCAGTTGCGCTGTATGGAGCAAAAAAAAGCCGCCATAATTAAATGGCAGCTATTCATATGATTAAAGAAGAAACTTAAGATAATTTTGCCTGTAAGTTCTGGTCAATTGCATCAAGGAATTCTTCAGTGTATAGATAATGATCACCATGAATTACTTTGTTTCCGTGAATACAAACAGCAAGATCTTTAGTCATTTTACCGCTTTCTACAGTTTCGATACAAACCTGCTCTAAAGCATGACAGAAATCAATTAATGCCTGGTTATTATCTAGTTTACCACGGAATTCTAAACCTCTTGTCCATGCAAAGATCGAAGCGATCGGGTTGGTAGAAGTTGGTTTTCCTGCCTGATGATCACGATAGTGACGGGTTACAGTCCCGTGAGCTGCTTCAGCTTCCATCGTGCCACCATCCGGAGTAATTAAAACAGAGGTCATTAATCCTAAAGATCCGAATCCTTGTGCAACAGTGTCAGACTGAACATCACCGTCATAGTTTTTACAAGCCCAAACGAAATTTCCATTCCATTTTAAAGCTGAAGCAACCATGTCGTCAATCAAACGGTGCTCATATGTAATTCCTGCAGTGACAAATTTGCCTTTGAATTCACTTTGGTAAACTTCTTCGAAAATATCCTTGAAGCGGCCATCGTATTTTTTTAGAATAGTATTTTTTGTAGAAAGATATAATGGCCAGCCTTTAGATAATGCCTGATTGAAACATGCACGTGCAAAACCGAAGATACTTTCATCCGTATTGTACATCGCAAGAGCTACACCATCACTTTTGAAATTGTATACTTCAAACGACTGAACATCACCACCATCTTCTGGACTAAATGTGATGGTTAATTTTCCTTTTCCTTTTGTAACAAAATCCGTAGCACGATACTGATCGCCAAAAGCATGACGACCGATGCATATCGGAGCAGTCCAGTTAGGTACTAAACGCGGAACATTGTTCATCACAATAGGCTCACGAAAAACAGTTCCATCAAGGATATTCCTGATCGTTCCATTAGGTGATTTCCACATTTGTTTCAGTTTGAACTCTTCAACACGAGCTTCATCCGGAGTGATCGTAGCACATTTGATACCAACACCATATTGTTTGATCGCATTTGCTGCATCAATGGTAACCTGGTCGTTGGTTTCATCACGGTATTCCATTCCAAGATCGTAATATTTGATATCCAGCTCAAGATAAGGAGTGATCAGTTTATCCTTAATAAACTTCCAGATAATTCTGGTCATTTCATCACCGTCTAATTCAACTACCGGATTTGCAACTTTAATTTTTTGTACTGACATATACTTAATAATGAGGTTTTTGGAATTTCTTCAAAGATAGGAATTTTGAATACACCTGAAAATCTGAAGGCCAGGAAATTTCAGTTAATTTATAATTCGTTAAATAAAACCCATTGGCGGCTCAGTTGTTTGTTATTATAATCCTTTAGGACTTAATAATGGATACAAAACATATAAAAATATGGGGGTATAAAGCTCGATAGAATCGATAGGAATGAATCATTGAAGGAAGATCTTAAGATGTAGATCAACATGGATGACCTTGCCTTTGATCAGGAAAAGAGTTTTTTGAATTGGATGTGATTGGTGATGATCCAGACTATGTAATCAAAATCCGTACGATACAGCTGTTGAAAATGGGAAGGATGCTCTCTCTGATTTTGATGAAGCTAATCCAACTGCAGTCAATGAATAGGATAAAAATGCGAGTCTTGAAACGGATTTAAACGTTCTTGCCTGATCAATAATCCAGATCCAGATTGAACCTGCGTTTAAACTCTTCCAGGTTTGGATTTTTTTCCAGCATGTGCTGATATTTGTCAGATGAGGTGTAAAGACGTTTCTTTTGAGTCCGCTCCATATGCCTAGTCTGAAGGTCTATGCTGAAGTTTTTCATCTCTACACGTAGATAATTCAGAAGGTCAACCTTTTCTGAGCTAAGCAAATCTTCCTGTATCTTGTTCTCTATCAGTAGTTCAATAAGAAAATTGTCAAGCAGGACAGGAGGATTGGCTGTCATGATAGTGAAGATATTTATTTTACCTTCTTTTTTGATCTTATCTGCGTAAGAATTCCAAAATTTAAGCATCGAATCAGAACTGAATTCCAATTTGCTTTCACCACTCAGATACTCCGCCTGAATCTCCTCTTTTTTAGAATAGTTTGCTTCCAGATCATTCAGATTTGGAATCAATGAGCTGTTTGTTCCGACTGAAAGCTTGGGGATAGTAATCTTAACTGCCGGCTCTTCAACCATAACCTTTGGAATGGCAGAAACTATGGGTTCAGCGATAGGTTTTTCTTGTGTAATAGGTTCCGAAACTATTGCCGGAATGGGAATTGTTGTTTCCTGAATAGGTAAAACTGGCTCAGAAATAAGGGGTTCTTCTACTGGCTTAAGTTTTTTTTTTAGCTGTCCATCCTGTATGGCAGAAATTCCTGCTACAGAAAGATTGATGGCAGCGGGGATATGGCAGAGTTTGATGAGTGTGAGCTCAACTTGTAGCCTCTGATTTTTACTTGTTTTATAATTAAGATCACATTGATTACTAATGTTCAATGCTGAAATTAAAAAAGATAGGGGGGTAGACTGCGATTGAATACTATATTTCTGTCGTATTCCTTCACTCACTTCCAGTAATTTTAAGGTAGATGCATCTTTGCAAACCAGTAAATTTCTGAAATGTGATGCAAGTCCGGTGATAAAGTGGTTTCCATCAAATCCGTTACTCAGTATCTCATCAAAAACCAGGAGTACATTGGCTACATCTTCAGAAAGGATAGAGTCTGTCAATTTAAAATAGTAATCATAATCCAGAATGTTCAGATTGTCAATAACAGATTTGTAATTGACATTTTTACTTGAAAAACTTACGATCTGATCGAACATGGATAAGGCATCTCGAAGTCCACCATCGGCTTTTTGTGCGATTAGATGCAACCCGTCTTCATCATATGCTATTCCTTCTTTATTAGCGATCTCTGCCAGGTGTTTAGCAATATCTTCTACCCTGATCCGGTTAAAATCAAAGATCTGACATCTTGATAGAATAGTGGGGAGGATCTTATGCTTTTCTGTTGTTGCCAGGATGAAGATCGCATAATTAGGAGGTTCCTCCAGTGTTTTCAAAAACGCATTGAATGCTGCTTGTGAAAGCATGTGGACCTCGTCAATGATATAGATCTTGTATCGTCCCGCCTGAGGTGGTATTCGAACCTGTTCAATCAAGCTCCGGATATCTTCAACTGAATTATTTGATGCTGCATCCAGTTCATGGATATTAAAAGAGTTTCCATTTTGAAATGAAATACAGGAATGACAAACTCCGCATGCTTCAGAATCGGCACTTAAACTCTCGCAGTTTATTGTTTTTGCGAGTATCCGTGCGCAAGTAGTTTTTCCAACTCCTCGTGGGCCGCAGAAAAGAAATGCCTGCGCCAGTTGATTATTTTTGATAGCGTTTTTTAAGGTGCCAGTTATATGTAGCTGACCTACAACAGTTTGGAATGTTGCTGGTCTGTACTTTCTTGCTGATACTATGAAATTATCCATCGGCTACTAAATTAGAAAGAGGAATGGGTTAAACCAAACTTAGTGGAAGATTTTTTATAGCAGTAATCGT
>JBIIWE010000255.1:0-4436 GCA_044339075.1 Daejeonella sp.
AGAAATATAGTTGTGCATCAAACCGATGGTATGACCGATCTCATGTGCCGACAATTGTTTCAACCTCTGCAAAGCCATTTTCAGCATTTTATCGTCAGCGGGCAAAACATTATTTTCAAAAGGAGCCAATAATCCCTGAGCAATCAGGTAATCCTGACGAACACGCAGAGATCCAAGGCTTACATTTCCCTTGATTATCTCACCAGTCCGCGGATCTACAACAGCATCCCCATAACTCCAGCCCCTTGTAGAACGGTGCACCCAATTGATCATGTTATAGCGCAAATCCATCGGATCGGCTGTTTCAGGAAGTATTTTTACCTGGAAGGCATTGATAAAACCGGCAGCTTCAAATGCCTGATTCCACCAGCTGCCGCCTTCCAGTAAAGCACTTCGAATGGGCTCAGGAGTGCCATTATCAAGATAATAAACAATAGGTTTTATGGCTTCGCTCTTTAAAGCCAAAGGATCTTTCTTCTCCAAACGGTGACGAAGAATTATGTTTTTCTGAATAGGTTCATTCACCGGACTGCTATAATCAAAATATGAATTCGTGATGTATGGAGAACGTGCATCATAAAGTCTGGTTTGAAAATTAGTATCGGGCAATTGCGCAAATGAATGATGCACTCTTAGGGTGATGGCTTCCGGTACAGGAGTCACACTATTCACAAAATTGCCAGTTTGCCCATCATTATTAGTGAAGGTCAGCGTTGTTTCCAGCTCAGTATTTAAAGGAAAGTTCTTACTTCTGGGCAAATACATGGCAGAACGACTCGCATCTAAATTATAAGAACCTTGCTTCGCACTTCTCAAACGATTAGAAACTTTTAAGGCATCACGCATAATAAAGTCTGTTGCATCAACAAGTACTGAACCACCTGTTTCGGCAGCAACAGTAAAACCCCAGATTGTCGACTGGGCAAATGATTGTTCAACAGCCCTTTTTTCTGCCTCTCCCCCACTTACTGCGCGGTATGCATAGTTAGGCTCAATCATTAAAACCTTATTCGCTATGCGGCTGAATTTAACAATATATGTGGTACCCATAATGCCTCTATCGAGACCAATATCATTTGATCCCAAACCAGCCGGAAGTGAAGTCTGATATAAAATTTCTTTATCAAGTTCATCAATCTGCAACCAGATCTTCCCGGTACTTTCATCCCAATAATAATTTATAAAGCCATTATACGACTTCATATTTTTTGTTTTTTCAGCAATAGTAATTCCTGGTTGTGCCATTGAAATACTGCATGAAATGAGGAGGATTGTAAACACGATCCCTGTTTTAATGAACTTGAGAGATTGAAAAAGCATTTTCGTCAGAATTGGTTTATCAAATAAACCTATAAATATTTTTTAACAATTTTATGGTTGAGAAGAAATATCAAATACTAGGTTCAGAAGAATAAAATGTGATGATTTTTACCTTATTATCTGAGAAAAAAATTTGGTAAATAATAAAGTAGTAATAGCAAAGTATCTGTCTATAAAAAACAAAAATTGATCAGAATTTTTAACATGATACTATTTAATTAATATCAATATAGACATAATCAATAATTATTATATTTGCATAGTTTAAATCTATAACATGACTTTAGTACAACTCGAATACATTGTTGCACTGGATACCTATCGGAGTTTTGGTGTCGCAGCAGAAAAATGTTTTGTGACACAACCCACCATGAGTATGCAGGTTCAGAAACTGGAGGATGAACTTGGGGTTAGGCTTTTCGACAGGAGTAAACAACCAATCACACCCACGGAGATCGGAATAGAAATTCTAGAGCAAGCTCGAAACATATTAAAGGAGAGTTATAAATTAAAGGAGCTGATCAGCAATCAAAAAAGTATTGTATCAGGTGAGCTTCGAATTGGAATTATCCCAACAATGGCACCTTACCTTATGCCCAAAGTTATTTCTGCATTTATGGATAAGTACCCGGATGTACAGCTAGTAATATGGGAATACATGACTGATCAGATCATTCATGAATTGAAAAATGGGTTATTAGACTGCGGCATTTTGTCTACGCCCCTGGAAGATAAGAGTCTGCAGGAAAGCCCTTTATTCTACGAATCATTTGTTGCTTATCTCTCAAAATCAAGTCCGCTGATCCATAAAAAGAATCTTCAGGCTTCTGACATTAACCTGGATGACCTATGGTTGCTCAACGAGGGTCATTGCATGCGCAATCAGATATTAAATATATGCAATCGTAAAAAATCGGATGACCTGAAGCCATTTGAATACAATACAGACAGCGTAGAAACGCTTAAGCGAATGGTAGAAATGAACAAAGGAATTACCTTATTGCCCGAGCTATCAATAAGTGATTTTTCTGTGAAGCAACTAGACAGGGTACGTTATTTTAAGTCGCCTGAACCTACCCGTGAAATCAGCATTGTAACGCATCGCAACTATCTAAAGAGGAAATTGATCCTAGCCCTGGAAAAGGAAATTCTTGACGCTATCCCTAAGCGGATGCGTCACAAAAAAAAGAAAGAAATTTTGGGAATCTATTCCTGAATTAATTCCTACGCATCAATTTTGACAAAAGCCAAATGATCAAAGCTAAAATTACTAGAAAACAAAAAAGTGATGTATTTTAATACATCACTTTTTCAATACAGTTTTATTTCTTGAGATTATTTTGCTTTCGCGAATCTTTCAGATACTGAATCCCAGTTAACAACATTCATGAATGCAGCAACATAATCAGCACGTCTGTTTTGATATTTAAGATAATAAGCATGCTCCCAAACATCCATTCCTAAGATTGGAGTGCCCTTTACTTCAGCGATATCCATCAATGGACTATCCTGATTTGGAGTTGAGCTTACCTGTAATTTTCCATCAGCAGCAACTGAAAGCCATGACCATCCTGATCCAAAACGAGTCATACCTGCTTCGGCAAATTTCTTTTTGAATTCATCAAATGATCCAAAAGCAGCATCAATTGCTTTAGCCAGATCACCGCCCGGAGTTCCGCCACCATTTGGAGACATAATAGACCAATAAAGTGTATGGTTAAAATGCCCGCCACCGTTATTTCTAACTGCCATTGGGTACTTTGAAATATTCTTAATGATATCTTCAATCTTCTGGTTTGCACCATCTGTACCAGCCAATGCCTTATTCAGATTATCCACATAGGCTTGATGATGTTTGCCATGGTGAATTTCCATTGTCATTTTATCGATATGCGGTTCTAATGCGTCTGTTGCGTAAGCTAACGCGGGTAGTTCAAAAGCCATTTTTTTATAATTAGGGTTTATACTATTTACTATAACAAATATAAGACTGAAATGTTATAACTTATTCAATTTGATGTCAAAGTTTATCACGTTTGGAAATAAAAAAGTCTTTCATCAGATTGGCAGCTTCTTCAGATCTGACACCACTAAGCACCTCGGTCTTAGGATGAATGATCCGATCAGAGACTTGTGAAAAACCTCTTTTCTCATCTTTTGCCCCATAAACTATGCGACTTATCTGAGTCCAGTAAGATGCACCAGCACACATCACACAGGGTTCAATAGTCACATAAAGAGTGCAATCTTTTAAATACTTACCACCAGTATAATTGGCTGCTGCTGTAAAAGCCTGCATTTCAGCATGAGCGGTAACATCATTCAACTGCTCGGTAAGATTATGCCCGCGTCCAATTATTCTTCCTCCATGAACGATCACAGCCCCAATAGGAACTTCATCAAGAGCAAGCGCTTTCTGTGCTTCCTTCAGAGCCTCTTTCATAAAAAAGTCATCCGGATTAATGGCCGGCTCATCTGTAAAACTGATATATTTCATACAATTAAATTAAAGATGAACCATTTGGAACCTGACGCTCAACTGCCGCAAGAACAATATGACCATCCTGATCTGAAAAACCCGTGACCAGGAATTCAGAATTGAAATTAGCGATTTGTTTGTTTGGAAAATTCAGTACACCAAGAACCTGCCTGCCCATTAAATCCTCCTTTGAGTAATGTTTTGTGATCTGCGCACTACTCCATTTAATTCCATATTGCCCAAAATCAACTTTAAGCTTAAACGCTGGCTTTCTTGCTTCCGGAAAATCAAGAACATCAAGAATAGTACCAACCTTTAGGGATACCTTTTCAAAATCAGACCAGCTTATTTCTTCCATCCTCAAAGTTAAGCATCAATTGTGAATTTATGCAGAGGCATCATAAGGATGGATCCGCATGAATGGAACATAAATTGTAAATTTGCGCTATGCATTCTGTAAAATTAAAAAAAGGCAAAGAAAAAGCGGTCAGACAATTACACCCATGGGTGTTTTCTGGGGCGATTGATCAGATCAAGGGAAACCCTGAAAATGGTGATATTGTCATGGTCACAGACAGTAATAACAATTTCCTAGCCTATGGTTTTTTCAATAGCAAATCCAGAGTGGCAGTTCGTC
>JBIIWE010000256.1:0-4427 GCA_044339075.1 Daejeonella sp.
TTTTCAGTAGTATGCAACCTAATGACACCGGATAGAACAAGGTTTACCAGAATACGGTGGGTACTTCGTCTTGATAGGTTCAACATGAGGCTGTATTCTTTAGAGGTAATACGTTCATTCTTGTCTAGGTATTCCAACAATGCTTTTTCTTTTGATGAGTACTCTAAAAAGACACCATGTTCATTGTTTTCCCTTTTTAAGACATCAATAACGATCTTACTTGCAAGGACGCTTTTATCATTGATACGGATATATACCCACCATTTTTTATCTTCACCCAATGCATAATGAGGTTTTATTTCGCTTTTTTTAATTTCAGCAACTAGAATAACCTTATCATCAATATAAATTTCTTCAAACACAGGTTCTAGTGCTGGCTTACAAAAAAAATGAGCAGCACGGGTGATCATGTATTTCTCTTCATCTTCTGATTTAAGTCCGCTAATTGTTCCATCATCAGAAATACCTACCAATAAACGACCTCCCTTGTTATTAGCAAAAGAAACCATGGTTTTGGCGATTTTTTCACAACTGGCTATCCTTTTTTTGAAATCCTGAGTAACACCTTCACCTTCCAGAATTAGCTTTCTGATATTCATTCCAATCAATCGTTAGTAAGCAATTGTATGTTCTTCACCTTTAAACAGGTTTCGAATATATACTTCATTGATCACCGTGGCACAAAGTTCACCTTTTGAGTTAAACATATTTATTGGATAGGCTTTTACAAATTTGCCAACCGTCCTTAATGCGGACTCTGCTTCCAAAATTTCCTCCTCAGTTAGAGTAATACTAAAGACTAAACTTGTTCTCCCGGGTTTTAAATAATTGATACTTGCACTTTTAAGCCAAACACGGCATTTGATGTCTTTTCTTTGTAAGATTTGGTCGAAAAGCATGGCATAGAATGGATCTGAACCACTAAATATGGTGCCACCGAATATAGAACGGTTATAATTGATGTTTAGAAAGCTTTTGAAAATTTTAACGTGTACTCCTGAGAAACCCTTGTCAAACTTTTTCACCCAAATCCTTTGAAAAAACAGGGGAGGGTAAAATCGCATTACCCACTTAAGCATATTCTCTGATATAACCATCTCTGTAAATATCAGGAAAATGCCTTGGATTTAAAAACTATCCTTTTTTTATAGATCATGATTCAGCTTTCTTTTCCATTATTTTTGTTTTTCAATTTTGTTTGTAGATTGTACACTTAAATAATTGATATGGATCAGATTACCGCAAATAAAAAAAATGTAAAATTAATTATCATCGTAGCCGCTTTAGGGTATTTTGTAGATATATACGATTTAATCCTCTTTTCCGTCATTCGAATAAAAAGTCTGAAAGGATTAGGTGTTCCTGACAGTGATTTACTTGATGTTGGTACTATGTTGATTAATAGTCAGATGTTTGGAATGCTATTAGGTGGTATCTTATGGGGAGTGTTAGGTGATAAAAAAGGTCGTATAAGTGTTCTTTTTGGTTCTATATTACTCTATTCAATTGCAAATCTTGCGAATGGTTTCGTGACCTCTGTACCTGCATATGCAGTTATTCGATTTATTGCAGGAATAGGGCTTGCAGGAGAACTTGGTGCTGGTATAACCCTAGTTACTGAAACTATGAGTAAAGAAAATCGTGGTTATGGAACTATGATTGTTGCCGGTGTCGGACTAATGGGAGCGGTGGCAGCTGCTATAATTGGTGAAAATTATACCTGGGAAACATCCTATATGATAGGTGGAGTGATGGGCTTACTTCTTTTAGGGATGCGAGTTGGACTGGTTGAATCAGGTATGTTCCAAAACCAGAAAAGTGATGGCGTAAGTCGTGGTAATATATTTATGCTGTTCTCAGATGGCAAAAGATTCAGAAAATATCTAAGCTGTATTTTAATTGGCATTCCATTATGGTTTGTTGTTGGTGTATTGGTTACATTTTCACCTGAATTCGGTAAGGAGTTAAATTCGATAGATCCCCTTTCTGCAGGTACAGGTATTATGTATTGTTACATAGGTATTGCTATTGGTGATATTGTAGCAGGTTTTATGAGTCAGATGTGGCGTTCACGGAAAAAAGTTATGCTAATATTCCTGCTTCTTACAGGAGTAAGTATTGTTGTATATCTTAATGCTGAAGGTATGTCTTCTCAACAATTTATATGGCTAACTTTATTCCTGGGATTCTCTTCAGGATATTGGGCAACTTTCGTAACGATTGCTTCAGAGCAGTTTGGAACAAATTTGAGAGCAACCGTAACTACAACAGTTCCAAATTTTGTAAGGGGGTCTTTAGTGCTCGCAACTTTATCATTTACAACATTAAAAGGAAGCCTTGGAATCATCAATAGTGCTTTAGTTGTTGGCTTTGTTTCTCTGATCATTGCACTTATTGCTCTTTATCAGCTTAAAGAAACTTTTGGTAAGGATCTTGATTACCTTGAAATAAGTTAATCAGTTTTTATGGGAATATTGAGAATTAATTCGTGTTATTGTCTAAAAACCTCATTTTTGACCCATGATTACTAAGGAGCAAATAGCTGAACAATATCAGCAGATTCAGAATGAAATATGTGCCGGTTTGGAAATAGCAGATGGCCTCGGTAAATTTCAGGAAGAAATTTGGAATAGAGATGGTGGAGGTGGTGGTCGAACACGGATTATCCAGAATGGAAATGTGCTTGAAAAGGGAGGAGTGAATTTTTCGGCTGTTCATGGAAAGCTTCCTGATAGTATAAAAAAAGCATTTGGCGTTAGTGATGACGATTTTTTTGCTACAGGGGTTTCAATTGTAATTCATCCAAATAATCCCTGGATTCCCATTATTCATATGAATATAAGGTATTTCGAAATGACAGGTGAAGCCGGGAAAGAAATGCGTTGGTTTGGTGGTGGAATAGACCTTACCCCACATTTTGTTATAGAAGATGATGCTCGATTCTTTCATCGTTCACTCAAACACACCTGCGATAAATTTCATTCAGATTTCTATTCTAAATTTAAGAATTGGGCAGATGATTATTTTTTTATTAAACATCGACAGGAAACCAGAGGCATTGGTGGAATATTTTATGATCGGTTAAATCCGCAATCAACTGGACTTGAATGGTCAGATATTTTTGAATTTTCAAAAGCACTTGGTAGAACCTTTTTACCAGTTTACATGGAATTGATAAACAGAAATAAAGACAAATCAGTTAAGGAAGAGGAAAAACTTTGGCAATATCAGCGCAGGAGTCGTTATGCGGAATTCAATCTTGTGTATGATGCAGGAACTAAATTCGGACTTGAGACCAATGGAAGGGTTGAATCTATCCTGATGAGTTTACCACCTCAAGCCAATTGGGTTTATAATTTTAATGTAAAACCTGGCTCAGAAGAAGAAAAAACACTTGGGCTTTTAAAAAAGGGAATTAACTGGATCTAGAATCAATTAAATGAAAAACATATACAAATTACTGTCAAGCTTATTTTGCATCATCGTAATCTCATCCTGCTCTACGAGCCCAATCATTGGAACTTGGCAATATGATGGTGGTTTATATAATGGAAGAGAACAAAAGGCATCACCTGATTTTCAAATGCAAAGAACATATACTGAAAATGGTTTTGAAGCTTTTTTAATTGAGGGGTCAGCCGTACCTGAATTGTATAGCTCTGGTATCTATGTAATAAAAAGCGATACCTTATTGATTACCAGTAAATTTAGTAGCAGGCCTTCTCAAAATACTGATGTGACAATCATTTATAAATATATACTTGATCAAAAAAAGTTAACGATTAAAGGTGTTCTACCTAATGGTATGATCGTAGAAGAATATTGGAAAAAGGTTAAATAATATAGCTGTTTTTAACGTATTTCGTTTTACGATTGTTTCTTAGTTCTTCAAGAATTTTTAAATTAGAATTAAATCAATTTACACGTAATTGTAAAAATAGGTAGAAAAATACTTTTGTTTAAATTTTTTAACATAAATTTAAACAATGAATCTTTTCTCGATATCTCATCTTTCACAATATTCAGGAATCAAACCACATACTATCCGTATCTGGGAGCAAAGATATAATGCATTTAAACCAAATCGTTCTGAAGGGAATACTAGATATTACGATGGTACTCAATTAAGGAGATTGTTGAATATTGTTAGTTTATTGGAAAATGGTCATAAGGTCTCCTCCTTGTGTTCATTGCCTGATGATATTCTACATTTTATGATTTCTAATTTAAGTACATCTAAAATCAGTGAATCGTCAGAATATTTTGTTTCTCAATTAATTGCTGCAAGTATTAGTTATGATACCAATTATTTTGAATTTATATTTTCTGACTGTGTTTTAAAGTTCGGCATGAAAGATGCTTATATAAAAGTTATATATCCAATGATGGAGCGTATAGGTTTTATGTGGGCTTCTGATTGTTTACCT
>JBIIWE010000257.1:0-4425 GCA_044339075.1 Daejeonella sp.
AAATTCTTACCTAGAATCAAACATGATATGGAACATTCGATGTTACAAATAAAAAAAGAAATTCACACACTTCTCAAAAGTTATTGCGATGAACATGGCTTTAAAATGGGGAGCTTAGTAGAGAATTTAATTAAGAAACAACTTGGTTTTACTAAAACTCAAGCAAGGGTATTGAAAACTGATAAGGATAGTAATCGATAATACTAAATCCATTTTCTTTTTTTATTTTTATCAATCCATCTACGATATCAAGATTGGAATAATGCAATCGGGCATAAAAGCGCTTGATTTAGCGGTTTTAAACCAGGCATCATCCCATAAAGGAAATTTTAATTTCATAGTGGCATACTGGTTTGTGATTTAATTCCCATGACTGTAAAACCATCGGCGACAGATTCAGGTCTACCGCGTCAAGTCTGATATAAAAGTACTAGCCCTATGCCATGCAATTAAAAAATCAGAAAAATATGCTTGGACGATATCTTGAAGGTAAAAGGCTAATCGTTTTGTTCTTATTTTTTTTGTTTTTTGGCATCGGAATCTATATTTTCCGCAGCACATCTGAAGTCACTCCGCTGAACAAAGTGGATTCCAAATCTAACCAGGCTGCTTATGAAGATATGCTGGATCCAGTCTTGATTGAACAAGGGAAAATGCTGGCAGTACAGCACTGCAAATCATGCCATATGTTACCCGATCCGTCTTTACTTGATAAAGAAAATTGGCGGGTAGCACTAACAAAAATGGGCCCGCTCTTAGGAATATTTGATCATAAGGGTCAATCGTATCCAATCTATACCGATATTGATCAAAGTTTCTATCCTTCAGAGGCTGCAATGAGTTCTTTAGAGTGGCAGAAGATTTTAGATTATTATACCACCACAGCACCTGTGGAATTGACACTGGAGTTTAAAAAACCAGTTCGAAGGGAGCTTCCATTTTTTTTATTAGAACTTCCACCTGCTTTGTTTAACAGAAAAGGGAATACCGCCTCTTTTGTTAAAATTGACACTTCCGTTAAACCACACCGAGTATTTGTGAACCGGGCAAGTTCAAACACTCTTTTTTTACTGGATAATAAGCTCCAAGTAAAGGATTCTTTAATCACCGATGGCCCTCTTGTTGATATTGACTTTTCCGGAAATGAACTTGTAACTTGTAAGATTGGGTCTAACCTTTTTGGAAATAATTCAAGAAACGGTGACCTTACGCGAATTAAAATTAATAAGCAGGGAAATATGCAGGCCGATATTCAGCCTCTATTTGAAAGCTTAGCCAGGCCTGTGCAGATTCAGGCGGTCGATATTAACGGGGACCGTAAAAAGGATTATTTGATTTGTGAATTCGGAAATAGCTATGGTTCCTTATTGTGGATGGAAAAGGAAGAAACAGGGAAATATTTACGGCATGACATTCGTGCTCTTGCCGGCGCTACCCAGGCATACGTACAGGATTATAACAATGACGGGCGACCTGATATCTGGGCGCTATTCTCGCAGGGAGAAGAGGGCGTTTTTTTATTCACTAATAAGGGCAAAGGCTTATTCGCTGAGAAGCAGGTCATACAATTGCCTCCCTCATATGGTTCATCTTCCTTTGAACTGAATGATTTTAACAAAGATGGATTCCCTGATATTCTATATACCTGTGGAGACCGTGGTGATGGCATAAATCAATTGAAGCCTTATCATGGCGTGTATGTTTTTATAAATAATGGGAGGAATGTATTTAGCCAGCAATATTTCTATCCAATTAATGGGTGTATCAAAGCTATGGCAAGGGATTTTGATAATGATGGTGATCTGGATATCGCAGCAATTGGTTTTTTTACGGATAACCGGCATCCCGAAGAGGGTTTTACATTCCTTAAAAATAATGGAAATTTAAATTTTGATCCTTATTCCCTACCCGCGGAAACTAACATCTATAAGGTAAGTACGATGGATGTAGCAGATATTGATTCGGATGGAAGGCAGGATATAATCCTTGGCCATGGATTTATTGGAACAAAAGCCACAGACGAAATAAAACCTCTCTTTATTGTCTTAAAGAATCGTTTTTAAGTACAGAAAAATTTCAATTGTAGTGGGTTAATTAGATATAGTATCAGGATGTAGCATCTAATAGGCAATTAATTCCTAACAGTTGACTCCCTTGCGATCAGCGTTCCAGGCAAAATCACTTCATTTGGATGGCAATATTTTTTATTTATATGCTTTAAAAGCAATTCACAACCTATTTTCCCTATGTTAAATGCAGGTTCCGCAATTGTCGATAATGTAGGGGAAACAAGAGTACAGATAGGATCATCCGTAAAACCGATCACCCCCATCTCTTTACCTATTTTAATTTTCTTTTTTTTCAATTCGACCATAGCACCTATTGCCTTCCTGTCATTCACCGCAAAAATGGCATCCGGCCTTTGTTCGCATTCGAGGAGCTGGCAGGTATCAGATTCACCGTAACTCTGGTCAAAACCAGAATGAATTATCCATTCTTCCCTGGTAGTTAAGCTATATTTTTTCAATGCATCCAAGTATCCATTTAGCCTTTTTTCAGTGAAGTCTAATCCTTTCGGACCTGCAATATGAGCGATCATAGTATAGCCGCTCTGTATCAAATGTTCAACAGCTTCAAATGCACCGTTATAATCGTCTTGCATCACTTTCGAAGCATCAATTTGACTGGCAACACGGTCAATGAAAACTATAGGCGTCCCCTCATCAATTATTTCCTGAAAATGACTGCAGGAATCACAGTTGGAAGAAACTGACACCAGTAAGCCATCCAGCCTGGAAAGTGATAAATTCTGGATGATTGATAATTCCCGCTCAGAGGAGTCATTGGTAATGTATAAAATGATATTATAATTGTTATTGTAAGCTACTTCCTGAATTCCGGTGATGACTGTTGAGAAATAATAGTTTGTGACAAACGGGATTACTACACCAATGTTATGCGTTTTCCCCTGGGCTAAACCGGTTGCGTTGAAATTGGGCTTATAATTTAACTCAGTTGCAAGTGTGAGAATTTTCTCTTTTGTTTCTTTATTTACATCGTAAGTATCTCTTAATGCTCTTGAAACGGTTGAAACCGACACGTTTAAAATTTTTGCAATATCTTTTATTGTGACAGCGTGGCCCATATTGTTTTTGATACCATTGTTATTGGTATTACAATATACTAATTTTACTTTGCCAGCGACCAAGATTAATCTCAGATATCAAACCTGCTCCAAATTTGTCAACTTTTACGGGCTATTTATTATCTAAATCAGGGTAGTACTACCAGGGGTTTATTCATATAAACACATGTGTTTCTTTAGGAAATGACATAAAAAAACCGAATTTAGGTATCGAACCTTTTTTTATCGGCAACGTTACCGGTAACGATTGCATAGATATATATCTTTTTTTAGTTTAGGGCAATTTAAAATTCGGTAAAATTGTTTCTGCACACATATTGTTGTCCCCGTACAATAAAAAAAAATAATTTTATTTAGATTATTTACATTGTCAGCCGAATCAAATCAGGTCATCCAGCTATGAAAACAAATGCTTGACTAAGGATATTAAAACAAGATGATATGATATTGAAGAAGGAGAATTTAAATAGGTTAAAAAGGTCTGAGAATCTTAGCCTAGCCCGGGTTGATTCATTTGATCTGCCAGAAAAAGTACTTCAATTTGGTACAGGTGTACTTTTACGTGGTCTGCCGGATTATTTCATTGATAAGGCTAACAGAGAGGGAATTTTTAAGGGTCGTATTGTGATCGTTAAATCAACAGAGAAAGGCAGTACGGATGACTTTAAAATTCAGGATTCACTCTATACTATTGGAATACGTGGGATTGAAGAGGGGCAGAAAATAGAAGAGAACATCATATGTTCATCAGTCAGCAGGGTTCTTACAGCACAAAATGATTGGAACGCAATACTTGAAGTGGCCGCATCCGTAGATTTGCAGATTGTTATTTCAAATACTACTGAAACTGGGATCCAAATAAGTGAGGATGATATTAAAGCGGGTACTCCAAAATCCTTTCCGGGAAAGCTGCTTGCTTTATTATTCCACAGATATAATGCATTTAATGGGGATGAAAGCAGGGGATTGGTAATCCTTCCTACTGAATTGATCTCTGACAATGGTATAAAGCTTAAAGACATTGTTTATGAACTGGCAAAACAAAACGGTCTTGACAAAGCATTTATACAATGGCTTGGAATAAATACCTTCTGCAATACGCTTGTGGACAGGATTGTTCCTGGCAAGCCGGATGAAAGCTCCCTAAACGCATTGGAAGCTGAACTGGGATATCGTGATGAGCTACTTATTTTTACTGAAGTGTACCGGCTATGGGCGATCGAAGGTGATGATAGGGTTAAGAAAGTACTGTCATTTGAACAGTCGGATGCGGGAGTAGT
>JBIIWE010000258.1:0-4411 GCA_044339075.1 Daejeonella sp.
TTCCCGTATAATCTCATATCTAAAAATTTTAAAGAAAAAATTAGAATGAATTATTAATGCAGAAGTCATGTATTATGATCCAATCAGCTTATAATTCAAATACCATTTGATTTACTAAAGATAAAGTTTATTAGCTTATCAATGTCACACTGATCAATTCTCAGTCTGCCAAAGCTCGTTAATTATTTGCACTGTACGGTCTACCAATATCTGGCCGCCTTCGGGTCCTACCAAATTACTCTGTATGATGGCGCTATAACTTCCGCCCTTAACAGCCCTTTCTGTTGGAAGATATGTACCTGGTCCTGTAAGCTCTACAATAAATGTCTGAAGTGCTTTACTTCGTGCTTGAATAGCGATTCCATAATCTGTGAACAGTTCAAAAGAATTGGTACATATAACTACATCACCGATCCTGATTACATGTATTTCTGTATCATACAATGGCCGAGGATTAATTTTCTGATGCTCATAACGGCGAATTATTTCTTCTTCAATTATTGACTTCCTAAATAGAATATCAATTGCTTTAGGGTCTGCAGCTAACTGCATCTTTATTTTGGCCTGTTCAATCTTACTCTGCTCATATTCTGTTTCCAATACCAACCTCATTGGCAATGAAATTTTTTCTACCTTATGAACTAACTTTATGTCATTATGGCGATCCTTCTTAACTACTTCGTAGGCATCCTCTACTGCATTGACTATCCGGCGAGCAATTTCGTCCAAACGATCTAGATTACGCAGGTTGCGCATTCTTTCCTCTCCTGCATTGCCGTACATCAGATGTGGTGACTGATCGCCTGCAGCTCCAATAAAACCTAAAACACAAAGTTTTGAGCCAAAACGTTTTCGCAATGCTTCACGGACAGGAAACCAATAATCTGCATTGATATTTGACCGCCCCTCTACTTCTTGAGCCGGGCATGCCACATTAATGCTCACTGCAATCAAATCTTCTGCCTGATTCCAGAAAAATAATGTGTTAATATTTTGGTCTTCATAACCTTCCAAACCCCGAAAATTAGCCAAATTAGTTTTTCCGTACATCTTCGCAGAGTTATCAGCATAGACTGCACGACGATTATTAGCCACCTTCGCCTGACTAAGACCCCAGGTTATGCTTCCTGGCGAACGACTATTCCATGCCTGAACAATAGCATCGGCTACACGCCTGGCAAAGAAAATATGGTAAGTTTTTACTTGGGTTATATTTTTTTCTGGGATAGGATAAATGCCAACCCTGACAACAGGACCAGTGTGTGTATGGATGGCATTCATAATTATTTTATTTACATCTAATTCAGGTAAACGTTGATGCACCTCCTTGCGAACTTCTGCCAATAATTCTAAAGGAATTGTGACAAGCTCACACGAAACGAAAACTACTGATTCGATTGATCTATTTCCCTGATGAGATTCAAGTACTATAACACTAGCCATCAAAGGTGTATCTGCTGTTCGTGCAATTCGTAAATGCATCTGTCCGTCAAGTGCTACAGGCAGGGCCGGAGTAATGTCGGTTGTAGCGGTACCAATATTCAATTCACCAGTTTGTGAATTAGCCGAAATACAAAGAGTCGTAAAAAACAACAATAAAACTATTTTCCTTAATTGATGTATTGAACCGTTTAACATCCTTATGTATAGGGTTTCGTTTATTTCTTTTCTTGCTTGAATATTATTTTTTAACATAATGCGATTTGATTATTGTTATGATGATAAAGCATCATCTTGTTTTCAGTTTTTTTCATTGAAACTATTTGCTATTATTATTTTGCCCCAATAAACATATCATCAATAAGTTTTACAGTGCGATCCACTAATATCTGTCCTCCTTCGGGACCAACCGAGTTACTCTGACAAACGGCGCTATAGCCTCCGCCACCCACAGCTTTCGATGTTGGCAGGTATGTTCCAGGTCCTGCGAGTTGAATAATGAAAGTTTGTAATGCTTTACTGCGCGCCTGAATTCGAATACCAAAATCTGTGAACAGTTCGAATTGGTTCGTACAGATTGCTACATCTCCCAAACGTATCACATGAATTTCTGTATTGTATATTGGCTTCGGATTCGTCTTCTGCATTTCAAACCGATTTACAATATCACCATACCAGATCATTCTCCCATTCAATTTTCCAGCTGCTTTAGGATCCGCTGCAATCTGTGCCGCAGCTTCATCACTGATGGTCTTAGAATCCTTGTATTCCACTTCTGTTATGATTCTCATAGGCAAGGTGAGCGTCTCTACCTTATGAGCGAGGATTACATTAGTGCGACGATCTTTTTTTACTGTTTCATAAGCTTCCTCAACGGCATTGACAATACGCTGCGCGATTGCGTCAATGCGGCTTAATTTGCTTAAGCTGAGCATACGCTCCTCCGCTTTCTTCCCGTACATGAGATGTGGTGATTGGTCGCCGGCCGCGCCGATCCAGCCCATCACAAGCAGGCCGGAACCGAAACGCTTCTTTAAAGATACCCTCACAGCATGCCAGTAATCGGCGTCAACGGTTGTGTCGCCCTCAACTTCCTGTGCAGGACAAGGCACATCTATACTTGTTGCAATTAGCTTTCCTGCTTTATTCCAAAAGAAGAGCGTATTCACATCGTGGTCTTCATAGCCCTCTAGATTCTGAAACTCAGGCAAATTTGTATTACCATACATCTTAGCAGTTCCATCATTGTAAACTGCGCGGCGGTTATGGCCTATAGTGGCGGTAGTCAACCCCCAGGTTACGCTTCCTGGACTTCGGGCTTTCCAAGCTTTAACGATGGCTTCTGTGACCTTTTGAGCAAATAATTGTTGATATTCTTCTGGCTGGGAAACCCCTAACTTCGGTATAATATAAAAACCGCTTTCTATAACAGGCGAAGTATGCGTGTGCGTAGCGCTCAAGACTATCTTTTTTACATCCAACCCGGGAATTTGCTGCTGTACTTGCTTACGCACCAGCTCTGTTAGTACATTGGGAATAAAAACAAGATCGCAGGCTACGAATATGGTTTGTTCAAGAGAATTCTTGCCATTACGCATTTCGAGCGCAACCACATTTGCAAGCAATGGAGTTCGTGCTGTGTTTCCGATCCTTAAGTAAAACTGTCCCTGAAGGGCCACTGGCAAATCAGGAGTAATGTTGGCCTCGGCCGTACCAATGTATAAGTCGTTGCCATGTACAGTGGACATGCACGATAGTACAAGAAGAAAGAAAATATTTGCCAGCTTTCTTAGTTTCCGAAACTGGACCATGATCCCACAAATTTTTTCAGTTGAAAATTTTACATTCATTATGATACTATTTAATAATATTAAAGGACTACCGCAATTTATTGAAGTATTACCACGAACATTAATTGATGCACCTTTTTCAAGAGACCCATCGCTCTGAGAGATATTGAGCTTTGATATAGTGCATTGAAGACCTTGGCCGATGTTGGCAATGGGACGGCTATCCAAAACTTTTTAATCTACAGTAGATACTGCACCTGTAAAATTTATTTTTTCTGAGTTCCATATCCAATCACCATTACTTCATCCAAAGATGTGCTGGAGCCTACCAAGGAAATATCAATTACTCCTCTATTATTTATCGGTACCTCTAATGTTTCATAGCCAATATACGTGATGGCCAAAATTACATTTTCGGGCGCATTTATTGTATAATTGCCATTCCCATCTGAAGAAAACCGGCCTTAGAACCTTTGACCTTTACTGAAATGCCTATTCATGTTTCACCCGTTTTTCTGTCTATAATTTTTCCTTTTGCCGGGAGGTCTACTTGTGATCGGTTACTGCTGGTAAATGAAACAGGTATTCGATTGCTCGTATTTTTCATAGCTGCTGTTACAGGTAAAAAGACTGACGCTCATAAAAAGAGCCAGAGATAATAAGCTCATCCTAATCATCCCCCATTGTTCTGTTAAATACCTTTTTTGGTGTTGTAATTTATTTGTTAATGCATTATAAGTTTAGTGGATTATATTATTATGAATATTTGCTTTCATTTTACATCATAAAAATGAATTGCCATTGTTTTTAATTACGCCGGCAAACTTGGCGGTATGATTCATAATTAAAAATAGGAGCAATAGATTTATCGAAATGTTCTGAACTTAGCAAGAATTGTAAATAAGTTACCTCTTTTCAGAGCTTTGGCATTGAGTCTAAGACGCATAAGTTTTATACTGAAAAATAGATTAATGGACAATGACATCAGTATTTTTTTCGATGTTTTTGTTAAAACTACTGAAGGTTTTAGATATGAGGAAATTGCAGGAGTTGTGACCCTCGTTTATCAAATTTTGAGTTAAAATATTGAAAACGCTGTAATTTGATTAGAAAATGTAATCAATAAATTATAAAATTAGTTTGAACTTTTAATCAAACTCATTTTATATTGAAGGGGACTT
>JBIIWE010000259.1:0-4408 GCA_044339075.1 Daejeonella sp.
TAATCGCCGTTTAGCGGCCTATACAATCGCTATGGCTCAGGTAGCTAAAGAAAAGGGAGTTCCTTTTCTGGATTTGTTCAGTGCTACACAAAAAATGTATGACAGTACGACTGAGCCTTTAACTATTAATGGGATTCACCTGAATAATGAAGGAAATAGAAGACTTGGACTTTACATCACTGAAAACCTGTTTGGTAAAAAAGTAAGTATGGCCAAAGTTGGACTGGATTCATTGCGCAGCTCTGTTTTAGACAAAAACTGGCATTGGTTTAGCCGTTATCGCGCAACGAGTGGAAATGATGTCTGGGGTACCCGTACTATACAGGATGGTAACCATGTTACGCTTCAGAATGAGTTAAGAATGCTGGAAGCCATGACTGCCAATCGTGATAAGCGCATATGGGCAAGAGCACAAGGCAAAGATATAAAGGTTGATGACAGTAATGTTCCTGAGCCATATGCTGTTGGTACGCATATTACGCGAAATGTAGAATACCTGGGTGCCGAAGAAGCGATCAAGCGGATGACAATTCCTAAAGAGTTTAAGGTTACTGTCTTCGCTTCTGAAGAAAAGTTCCCTGAGATCGCTAATCCTGTGGCAATGCAGATTGATACTAAAGGTCAGATTTGGGTTGCTTCTTGGGCTACTTATCCAAAGTGGGAGCCAATGAAGCCGATGAATGACCGAATTGTTACCCTTAAAGATGAGAATGGTGACGGCATTGCTGATAAAGCAACAACTTTTGCCTATGTTTCAAATCCTACGGGTTTTGAATTATGGAATGGTGGTGTTATTGTAGTTTCATCCCCTGATATTTTATTCCTTAAGGATACTGACGGAGATGGAGTAGCTGATGTACGATACCGTATGTTGGGTGGTTTGGGATCTGATGATACTCATCATACTGCCAATAATCTTATTTTAGGTCCGGATGGTAATATTTATTACCAAAGAGGTATTTTCATTCTCGAAAATATTGAAACCCCATGGCGTAAGAGTGCTGAGTCAGGTGAATCAGGTTTGTATCGCTTTAATCCGCGTACTTTTGATTTCTCATTGGTAGTAGATAATACCCCTAACCCGCATGGAATCAGTTTTGACAAATGGGGTAACCAATTTATCTCTGATGGTACAAGTGGAAGGTCTTTCCAGGTCTATTTCAAGCGCATGGTAACTTCAACCACAGATAAGGGTGATTTTGATAAGCGTCCTTTGTTTAAGCAAACTATCCGACCATATACTTCAAGCCAGATCTTATCCAGTGGAAATTTCCCTGAAGAATACCAGAATAACTTCCTGGTATACAATGTGATTGGATTTCAAGGAATAAAAAGATATAAACTAAACTACCTAGATGAGGGTGTAATAGAGGGTGTAGAAGCCGGTAATTTAATTTTTACCGGAAGTAATTCAACTTTTGCACCAAGTTCAGAAGCTACTCCTCGGGTAGTAACTAAAGATTTTACCGGTGATCCTAACTTCCGTCCGAGTGATGGTGTTGTAGGATTTGATGGAGCATTGTATTTTGCAGACTGGCATCAGGCGATAATAACCCATTCACCTTATAATCTAAGAGATCTAAGTCGTGATCATGAGCATGGACGTATCTATCGCATGGTTGCTGTAGATCGGCCTTTACAAAAGCCAGTTTCGATCTTCGGCGAGCCAATTGAAAAACTTTTGGAGTTATTCAGACATCCTGTTGATGGAATACGTCATGCAGTTCGCCTTGAGCTGAGTGCCAGAAATACCGATGAAGTGATCCAGAAAGCACAGGAATGGGTAGCTAAATTAGACCCAAAGAAAAAGGAAGATGCCTTACCAATGCTAGAAATTCTTTGGTTGCATCAGCAACACAATGTAATAAACAGACCATTGCTTGTGAAGGTTCTAGGCTCACCTGAGTATCAGGCAAGGCTTGCAGCTCAAAAGGTAAATTTCTTCTGGAGTGGAAAGGATACATTCAAGCCGGGTAAATCTGAGTCGACCGTTTCCGGAATGCAATTCAGAACCGGTTATGAGAAATTTTGGAAAGATCTGGGACATAACGATGCAACTAAAGAACATCAGGATCATAAACCTGATGCTTCAAAATCTGCCACACCTGCAAGTCAGGCTACTACTAGTAAAGGCCCTGAATTACAAAATGATAGGGTTGCGATCCTGACCATTGAAGCTACTGATGAATTGCGTTTTAAAGTTAAGGGCAAATTATTGTTAGACTTTACTGTAAAAGCAGCTCAACCGGTAGAATTAAATATTGAAAACCTTGGTTTAATGCCTCATAACCTTTTGATAATCAAACCCGGTACTGTTGAACTAGTTTCGCAAAAGGCTTTTGAGTTAGGAGACAAAGGAGCTGCAAAGAATTATGTTCCGGATGGCGATATGGTACTTTATGCAACTAAGTTGTTAAATGGCGGTGGCAAGGAGACGATTAAATTTACCGCTCCCGCAACAGCAGGAGATTATCCTTTCGTTTGTACATTCCCAGGTCACTCGTTTACGATGCGTGGAATTATGAAGGTGGTAAAATAATTGTGAAATAAAATATCCAATATTAACACTTGAACTAAAATTTAGATATCAAGAACTGATGAACTCGAAATTAAAAATGAGCAATACCAATCTTCAACAAGAGATTAAGGTAGGAATTATAGGCCTTTCAGTTCATAGTGCAGCGTATACAGAAATTATGAATTCCGGTGCATCGAGCCCGGAATTTACTGGCTGTAGAGTGGTAGCTATTTTTCATCCTAAGGGTAATCCGGATGTGGAATTCTCTGAAAAGCAGCTGCAGAGTTTTACAGATACAATAAAAGGTCAAGGTGTAGAGTTTGTTAGTTCAATTAAAGAATTGGTAAAAAAGGTTGATGCGGTCATGGTATTAACTAATGACGGGCGACCCCATTTGAAAGAGATCATGCCGGTATTGAAGGCAGGGAAACCAGTTTATGTGGATAAACCACTAGCTGCAACGCTATCGGATGTACTGGCCATCTTTAAAGTGTCAGAAAAGTATAAAGTACCCCTGTTTTCCTGCTCACCACTCCGTTATGTCAAAGAAGCTCAGGACCTTCGTGAGGGGAAATTAGTAGGGAAGGTTTTGGGTGCAAGTACCTATGGTCCGGCGCCTATTCAGAAATCTCATGCTGATCTCTTTTGGGATGGTATTCATGCGGTTGAATCCCTGTATACCGTATTGGGAGGAACTGGATGTAAAACAGTTACCCGAACGTTTACAGATGATGCTGATGTAGTTGTTGGAAACTGGGACGATGGCCGGGTAGGAGTCTTTCGTGGCGTCCGTAAAGGAAGAAGCGGCTTCGGAGGTACAGCATTTGGAGAAAAGGGAATAGCTTCTATTGGAGTATTTACTGGCTATCGCCCATTGGTGGTAGCCATTGTTAAGTTTTTTCGTTTAGGCATAGCTCCTGTAAGTAATGAAGAAACGATAGAGATTTATACCTTTATGGAGGCTGCAGATGAAAGTAAAAGACTCGGTGGAATTCCAATTAGCTTGTCTGAAGTATTATTGCGGACAAAAAATAACAAATAATGGTGATGCTTTCCTGAAGATTTCAATGCTTGAATTTCGTGTAGTGAATTTTATCCTTCTCTGATTATTCAGCTTTTGTGAAAGCACATAGCCCATAACTTACAATTCATATCGAAAAATCGAAGAAAATCAGGTATATGATACTGGGGAGGATCTGAGATGAAAAATTAATTAATTATTAAATAAATAAAAATGAAAGCGAGTAGATTAAATAGATTATTCAATGAAAAATCAGGCAGATGTTTTGATGTTGCCCTTGACCATGGGTTTTTTAATGAATTAACGTTTTTGGGTGGGATAGAGAACATTGAAAAGTCCGTCAAAATCCTGATTGATGCAGATCCAGATGCAATTCAGCTGACAGTTGGACAGGCACATCATTTACAGTCTGTGTCCGGAAAGAAAAAGCCTTCTTTAGTTTTAAGAACAGATGTTGCCAATGTTTACGGTCTTGAACTTCAATCCGTATTATACAGCAGAATGATTGAAGAGCCTGTGCTTCAGGCAATTCGTCTTGACGCTACCTGTGTGGTTGTTAATTTGTTTCGTATTCCTGGAGCTCCTGAAGTAACAGATCAGTGTATTCAGAATATTTTGAAGTTAAAGCCTATGTGCGACTATTACGCTATGCCATTAATGATCGAGCCATTAGTATTCCGCCCAAACAGTGAGGCTGGGGGCTATATGGTTGATGGAAATATAGATATTATCTTGCCTCTTGTACGGCAGGCTGTAGAATTGGGGGCTGATATTATTAAGGCAGACCCTTGCGAGAACGTAGAAGATTATCATAAGGTTGTTGAGGTAGCAGGTTCTATTCCAATTCTGGTGAGAGGAGGCGGTCGTGC
>JBIIWE010000261.1:0-4380 GCA_044339075.1 Daejeonella sp.
AATATCAGTGATTGCCAAATTAAAAATCCCATTTTCAATGGAATTCAATTTGTAAGGAGCACAAATTCACAGATAATGAATTGTATTATCAGTGAAGGTGTTAAGAATAATGGAATGCTTCGAGGCATAACTTTAAAAGGAGTATGTACCGGCACCCTGGTAAAGGATAATAGTGTAGCAAGGGGGAAGTTAGCTGAAATAAGTAATTATTCAAGCGGGGCTGTTGTGAAAGAGAATATTTCAATTGGGAGCATTCAATAAATATGAATAAGATATGAAAATTAATTTCAACAGGTTTCTATTGTTTCTGTTTTTGATGGGTATTGGTTTAATGGGAAATGCCCAAACCAATAATTTTCAGAATCCTGACAAAAGTATCAAAGGAAGTACTCTGTTGCTTGAAAATGGAGATTTCTCATCCATGATGATTAAGGGTATAGACCGCTTTCTTGATCGTGAATTAGCAGCATCTGTAAAAGGACGGGCTGAGTTCCGTAAGACTGATTTTTCGAGTCCGGTCTCTTATAACCAATCAATCCTTCCAAACCGAAAGCGTTTAGCCGAAATAATCGGAATAGCTGATTCTTTGGATACTGATGTAAAAATGGAATACATATCATCAGTTTTTTCTCCTGCGAAAATTGCTGAAAATGAACACTTTATAGCGTATTCTGTTCGCTGGCATGTTTTTGAAGATATTTATGGCGAAGGGATATTGCTGCAACCAAAACTGAAAGTAAAAGCAAGGGTGCTTGCTATTCCGGATGCAGATCAGGAACCTGAAATGCTAGCCGGTATAATGCCAGGATTGCCTGTGGAACTTCAATATGCTCGTCGTCTAGCCGAAAATGGTTGTCAGGTGATTATTCCTGCCTTAATTAACCGTTCTGCCACAGCTTCAGGGAGTACAAGACTCAACCTTTTTACGAATCAGCCACATCGTGAATGGATTTATAGGCAGGCGTTTACCTTTGGCCGTCATATAATTGGATATGAAGTACAAAAAATCAGGGCTGCGATAAATTGGTTCGATCAGCAGAACAAAAAAGCTGATGCCCCAATTGGAATCCTTGGATGGGCTGAGGGTGGATTGCTTGGATTTTATACATCTGCTATCGACACCCGCATAGATGCTACTTTGGTGAGTGGTTATTTTGGAAAACGTGAAAGAATTTGGGAGGAACCAATCTACAGGAATTTATTTGGTCTGCTTCGTGAATTTGGAGATGCAGAGATTGCGGGCCTGATTGCTCCCAGAAGCCTGTTCATTGAATATTCAGCGCCACCGGATATCAAAGGCGCTCCAAAAGCATTACCAGGGCCCGTTCGTCTTCGCGTTACAGCTGCGCCAGGGCAATTACTTACTCCAAGGTTCGCAGACGTAAATTCTGAACTAACACGGGCAAAACAAATCAGCGGATCCTATGAGTCATCTATTCAATTGCTTCACAATCAGGAAAAGCTTTTGGAGCCTCTAAATGAAAAAAGTTTGCTCATTTTTCTAAAAAAATTAAGTCCCGAATTAAAATCATTAATACCAGCAGGAAAGCCGCCTGTTCATACACCAATTAAATCAGATTTAGAAGGTAGGCAGTTACGTCAGCTTGCAGAGCTAGAAACTTATACTCAGTCTTTGATTCAGTATTCAGCTCATGTCAGAGATGATTTTTTCTGGAATAAAACAAGCATTTCAAGTCCGGAAGCATGGCGTAAAAGCATGAAACCTTTTCAGGACTATTTCTGGGAGAAAGTGATTGGGCGTATTCCATCTGGTCAGATTGATATGAACCCTCGTTCGCGGCAAATTTTAAATGAAGCTAATTGGACAGGTTATGAAATGACCCTGGATGTTTTACCTGATGTTTTTAGTTGGGGCTATCTGTTACTTCCCAAAGACATTAAGCCGGGAGAAAAACGTCCTGTAATAGTTGTTCAGCATGGCGCGAAAGGTTTACCAAAAGATGTTTTAGATAAAAATAGCATATATAAAGGATTGGCTATACAATTGGTAGAGCGTGGATATATCGTATTTGCGCCACATTTTCCATGGATGATGAACGATGATTATCGTGAACTTCAGCGGAAAGCCAATCCTTTGGGTTTGTCGATTTTTTCTATTATTTTGAATCAACATGAACGTATTTTAGATTGGTTGACAGCCCAGCCTTGGGTGGACTCAGAACGGATTGGGCTATACGGACTTTCATGGGGTGGGAAAGTGGCTTTACGGGTGCCTTCGCTTTTAGATCGTTATAGTCTCAGCATTTCCTCTGGAGATTTTAATGAATGGATCTGGAAAAATGCAAATACCGACTGGCAAGGTAGTTATATGTTTGCGCCTGAATATGAAATGTTTGATTTCAATCTTGGGAGAACTTTCAATTACGCAGAAATGGCTGCGCTTGTTGCACCAAGGCCTTTTATGGTTGAAAGGGGACATAGTGATGGAGTAGGGACTGATGAAAGAGTTGCTTTTGAATATGCAAAAGTAAATCGGCTTTACGGTAAATTAAAGATCCCACAAATGACCAAAATTGAATATTTTGATGGAGTTCATGAAATTAATGCAAAAGGGACCTTAGAATTTATTAAACAACATTTCAAATGGCCTTCAGATAAATAATTTTCAAAATTATTAGAAATTAAAACAGTGTTTATCCTAATTAGGGATAGAAATCTCAAATTACAATATCAATATGGAATACTATGAATCTTAAAAATAGTCTGATTTACTTAACATTATCACTTTTTGCCGGGCTTCATGCCTGTAATACTTATCAGCAAAAAAAAGCCCCTGAAATAAAAGATATTGCCGCCAATGATGACGTTGCACGTTACATGGAAGCATTTAAAGGACTCGGTGCGCTTACCGATTCAACCCAGCCTACCGAGTCTCAGAAGGCGCTAAGTAATTTCCGTATTCCTGATGACCTAAGTATGGATCTGGTTTTATCAGAACCTGATATTGTTCAGCCTGTTGAGCTCAGCTTCGATCATCGTGGCCGTTTATGGGTAGTGCAATACCATCAATATCCATATCCTCTGGGACTGAAAGTGACCAGTGTCGATAATTTTTTACGAGTGCACTTTGACAAGGTACCGCCAGCTCCTCCCGGTGGACTAAATGGAGCAGATAAGATCAGCATTTTTGAAGATACGGATGGAAATGGGACCTTTGATAAATCCACTGATGCGATTAAAGGTCTAAATATTGCAACAAGTGTGCTGACTGGCAGAGGAAAGATCTGGGTATTAAATCCACCTTATCTGATTTCCTATGATGATCCGGATGGAGATGGTATTCCAAACAAAGAACCAGAGGTTCATTTATCGGGTTTTGGACTAGAGGATACCCATGCGGTTGCCAATAGCCTGCGCTGGGGACCAGATGGCTGGCTTTATGGTGCACAGGGAAGTACCACTACCGCCAATATCAGTTCTGAAGCTTCTAAAAATATTGCTTTTTCAGGGCAGGTAATCTGGAGATATAACATAGATACTAAAGTTTTTGAAGTTTTTGCTGAAGGTGGAGGTAACACATTCAATGTGGAATTTGATAGTAAAGGAAGATTATATTCCGGAAATAATGGTTCAGATAGAGGGCCATATTATAAGCAAGGCGGATATTATCCAAGAAGTTTAGGTAAGCATGGTCCATACACAAACCCCTATACCTTTGGGAATCTTGATAATATGGAACTCAATGGAGAAAAAATTCGATTTACACATTCTCTGATCAGGTATGAAGGGGGCAGATTACCAGCCGCCTATGAAGGTAAAATGATCGCTATCAATCCATTATTGAATTATGTACAGCTGAGCCGCTTTGAACCGAAAGGTTCTACATTGAAAAATGTAGACGAGAGAAAAATTGTTGAAACAAATGACCATTGGTTCAGACCTGTGAATATTAAGGCAGGACCGGACGGAGCAGTTTATATCGCCGACTGGTATGATAGCCGTCTTTCCCATGTCGATCCCCGGGATACCTGGCATAAGAGTTCAGGCAGGATCTACCGACTACGTGCCAAAGATTCTAAAGCAGCATATGCAAATTTTGATCTTAGTAAACTCACGAATTCTCAACTGATTAAACAATTAGAGAATAAAAATAAATGGTTTCGTCAGCAGGCTTTGCTGCAGCTCGCTAACCGGAGAGATAAGTCCATTGTACCTAGATTAGTTGACATTTTAAAAACTGGCAATCCGGATTTTGCATTGGAAACGCTTTGGGCAATACATGTGAGCGGAGGTTTCAGTGATGACTTGGCTGGTATTGCTATGAGCCATCAGGATCCATATGTACGGGAATGGACTGTTCGATTAATTGGAGACAAAAGAAAAGTCTCTTCTGCACTAGCTGCAAGGCTGGCGGCACTG
>JBIIWE010000260.1:0-4380 GCA_044339075.1 Daejeonella sp.
GGCGACGGGGATATGTTCTACCCATCATTCGACGGACAACAAAGGTTATGGAAAGGGATAATGGCCGGTTCAGACGAAAAACCCGATGTAGTAAAGGTGCATGGTACCTCTACTCCATCAGGCGATGCTATTGAACTGTTAAGTGTAATAGATGCATTAGGTGAAGAAGGCTACCATGTTTCTGCCCCAAAATCACAATTCGGACATATGTTAGGTGGTGCAGGTGCCGTAGAATTTATAACTGCATTACTCATGCTTAAAGAGCAAAAGGTATTGCCCTGTTTAAATTCTACAAACCTCAACCCTGAATTGGAAACGTTTCAGAAAAATCCGGATTGGACAGGTCCGATGAAGCCTTTAGCTGCTTACCGGCACTTAATCCCTCAAGAAAGTTTTTCCAAACCCATTAATAGCATTGTTTGCCTTAATTATGGGTTTGGTGGTACTAACAGTGCCTTAAAATTGTCAAAATATGATAAATAATACGGGTAAGATTGCAGCCATCTTTGGTGTCAGAAATGAAGAATCCATTGCCTATAATATTGCTGTAAAACTACATCAGTCGGGCTGCAAAATTGCCTTAAGCTATGTGGAAGATACGCGCGACGAAGTGCTGTACCTGCTTGAAAAATTAGGCCTTGATACCAAACTTGCCATGCAGGTTGACGTTAGAGAGGAAGCTCAGATCAGCAACTTTCTAAATGCGGTATACAATACCCATGGCCCCATTGATTACGTTTTACATGGCGTGGCCTTTGCGAATACTAAAGTGTTGTGTTCAAACTTTCTTGGCAGTTCAGAGCCAGTTCCAGCTTACATAGATATTCCTTTCGATGATCTGATGGATTCTTTTAATATCAGTGCCTATTCTTTGTTAAGAATAGCCAGGGTGGCCGAAAGTTTATTACAGAAAAATGCATCCATCTTAACCCTTACTTATAATGCGGCCAACAGAGTTATTCCACAATATGGAGGAATGGCAATCAATAAAGCGGCTCTTGAAAATATCATGTTGTATCTGGCAAGCTACTTCCGCAATAAGCAGGTTCGGGTTAACGCCATTTCTGCCGGCCTCGTCATGACTACTTCATCTGGTGGAATCAATGGTGTGCGTAAAATGCGTAAATTAGGCAAATACATGGCGCCATTAGGGAATATTGATGCGGGTGATGTTGGTGATGCTGCACTGTATTATTTCTCTGATCTATCAAAAAAAGTAAGCGGAAACATTCATTTTGTGGATGGTGGATTTAATATCATGGCAGTACCCGTAATAGATGCAGAATGAGTTAGAAATATCTGTAAACCAAATCACTGCACAGCGTACATTTGCTGTGGGAAATGATTTGGTGCACATAGAAAATTTTAAACTTTCACTCAGCGATCTATTCAAGAATAAGGTCTACACCCCTGCCGAGATTACTTATTGCGAAAGCTTTAGTGATTCCCTGCAGCGCTATGCCTCTACCTGGGCAGCTAAAGAGGCAGTTTATAAGGCTGTTAAACAACTGGATCCATCCGCTCTGGGATGGAAAAAAATAGAAATCATCAGAGCCAAAAAAGCAGGAATTCCAACGGTGGTATTGCCCGATCATCTTAAAAACCTCGAAGTGAGCCTCACCATATCACATGATGCTGAGTATACCTGGGCACTGGCATTAATTAATACTTAACTTAATCCATTGACCTCGCATTTTTATAAATCCGATTTTGTTGATCTCCATTATTATAAATTTGGGACAGGGGAGAAGCACATGCTATGTTTTCATGGTTTTGGCATGCATGGAAAACAGTTTCGGGACTTAGAGCCTGAATTAGGAAATAAATATACTTTTTGGGGCTTCGATCTGTTTTTTCATAAAGCTACAAAGCTAAAGGATCAAAGTTTAGATACCGTAAAAACAGGATTACCAAAAAATGCATTGGCCAGCCTTATTGTGGAATTTTGTAAAGCACATGACATTCAGCGTTTTTCGGTAATTGGCTATTCTATGGGTACTCACTATGCAACCACAATTGTTGAAGAACTTCCTGAAATGATTCATGAATATATTGTTGCGGCGCCATCATCCATTAAACCCGGAAATATTATCCGGTTTTTTGGCAGGAATAAATTCGGAAATAAGTTCATAGAGAAAGTATCTTTAAGTAAAAATACTATGGTTAACATGTTAAACATGTTTAAACGGGCTCGATTCATAGATGCCGAGGAACATAGAATTCTTTTAAATGAAATTCTAACGTATGAATTAAGGTTTAATCTATACGCCAGCTTAACCTATTTACGGTTTTTAATAACAGATGAAGCAAAACTAATCGATGCCTTAAATAAACATCCAATCCGATGTATCTTTATTTTTGGACAGCGTGATAGATCATATCCCCTAAGCATTGGGGAATCTTTTTTACCACAAATTAAAAAAGCCGAAATATTGAATTTAAATGAAGGACATGAATTGATCAATAAACATTTTGCCAAAGTTTTAGCAGATTTGTTAATATGATCATAAAATCTAAACCCTTATCACTTTTCTGGCTAAAAGTAGGTGGGTACTGCCTGACGAAAATTTTCAAGATATTTTACTTTAATAAGTTAATCATTAAGCCTGTTGAGATAAAATCAGATCATTCCTATATTTTATCTTGCAACCACTTTAGTTTCGGCGATGGCTTTTTAGGCTTTTATCTGGCTTATCAGGTTCTTATTAAACAGGGCAAAATGAAGAGACTATACATTATGTCTTTAAAAAGGCAAATGGAACTCAATTGGTGGCTAAATTATCTGGGTTCTTTTTCTATTGAGCCAGGTAAATATTCTGTCAAAGAAAGTTTGACTTATGCCGCAGAAATATTAGATGAACCTGGAAATTTATTATTGTTCTTCCCACAGGGGAACCTGGAGAGTGCTCATATCAGAACAATAGAATTTCAAGATGGCATATCAGAAATAGTACATCAGGTAAAAGGCAAGTGTCAGCTCTTATGGACCAGTAATATCGGTGAGTATTTTGAAAGTATTAGGCCTTCTGTTTATTTTAACATGCTCGATTGCGGTACTGCGCAGGATTTTGATTTTGATCGGTTTAAGCAACAGATAAACCGGCATCACAAAGAATCGCTTAAAAAAAATGTTCGATTCACTAAGGAAGAAGATTAAAAAAATTATTAAGTATAAGCTGAACTTAACATAATATTTAAAAACCTCATAGCTGCCAAACCTTATTTTAGACACAGATAGCCTAAAAGCTCCGTTTCAAACTATGTGTACTATAAAGCATAATATATGTCAATCTATGTGGTTAAATATATATCGAACCCAGATTAAATATAGACTTTGTTCCACTAAGAAAATCTAGAAGAATCCTTGTTACGTATCTTTACAAAAAGCAAAATAATGAAACGCTATCTAAGTATTATTCCCGCACTTTCACTCCTATTGATACTATTTTCATGTGATGCAATCTCTCAGAAAAAAACGGATGTTAGAAAAGTGAAACTCACAGCACCAAAAGGAAAAGCCATTGCTGCATTTGCTGAAGGATGTTTCTGGTGTTCGGAGCATATCTTTGAAGCAGTAATTGGTATAGACTCGGCTGTTTCAGGATATGCCGGAGGTACTGTACCAAACCCAAGTTATGATCTGGTAAATACCGAAACGACCGGACATGCAGAAACAGTACTGGTTTACTATGATCCTAAAGTAATTTCCTATGCGGAATTATGTAAGGTGTTTTTTGCTTCCCATGATCCTACCACACCCGATCAGCAGGGACCCGACCGGGGTTCATCCTACCGCTCCATATTATTTTATACCGGACCCACAGAAAAAGCCTCCGCACAGCAGGCTGTGAAAGATATTACGAACTCCGGAAGATTCAGAAAATCAATTGTAACTGAGCTAAAACCACTTAATGAATTCTACCGCGCAGAGGGCTACCACCAGGACTATATCGAACACAACCCAAATCAGGGATATGTGCGGGCAGTTTCTATTCCGAGATTTGAATTGTTTAAGAAGACGTATAAGGGCAAGCTCAAGTAATAAGTTTAAGGAGAATTTGTCCTGGGGCTGAAAGGCGAAAGCAGAAAGTTAAAAGCTAAAAAAATTTATTTTCTAATTATCTCATTCTCAAATTTTTTAGGGACTTACGAAATCACCTATGCGTTTAGTATTTGATTTCGTCAGTCACTATTTGTAAACGCGACTGACGAATTTATCTTGCATGATCGCTATGTAAATTCGTAAGTCCTCCCATTTGATAATTATCTCATTATCAAATTGTTTAGGGACTTACGAAATCACCTATGCGTTTAGTATTTGATTTCGTCAGTCACTATTTGTAAACGCGACTGACGAATTTATCTTGCATGATGGCTATG
>JBIIWE010000262.1:0-4379 GCA_044339075.1 Daejeonella sp.
TTAATAGAAACTTTGACCTGCTTTATTCAATGCTTTTCGGTGTCAAGCTGTCAGTTGAATGTCAGCCTGCTTCCAAAAAAAAAGGTCACCTGATCGGGTGACCTTTACTATTGATTTCTTATTACTTTTTTGTGGTGTCTATTGGAAGTGAAAAATTTGATGGTGCAGCAACCGGTGCAGCAGGTTTATTGATCTGATTTTGAATTTCATTTTTTTCTTGATCAACAACTCCTCCGCGGGGTACAACAACATTAACCATCAATGCTAAAACCATCAATGTTACCGCAAGTACCCATGTTCCCTTTTCAAGGAAATCACCTGTTCTCTGAACCCCCATGATATTGTTGGAACCTGCAAAACCTGATGATAGGCCACCTCCTTTAGGATTTTGGATCAAAATGATCACTACCAGCAGAAAACAAACAATGATTGCCAGAATAATAATTGTATATAACATATTAATTAATTTACTTTCTTTTCTAATTCAATAATTTGGTCGGCAAAGTACGTGCTTTTTTCCGGAAATTTCAAACTTAATTTTTTGAAGGTATCGATCGCTTTTTGAAACAACATTTGATCGGTGTAGATCTGGGCTAATGTTTCTGAAACCAGGTCATTTGGATCCTCTGCACTTTTACGGGCTTTATTCTCGGTATCTAATTTTTGTGAATTTGGTGGTTTGATCTGCGGTTCTTCTTTAATGAACTTATCCAGAATCGAATCTTCTTTCCGCCGAACCTGAAAAGGGACAGTTTTTGGCGCGTTTTCTATTGCCTCAAGAGGTGATTGCAAATGGAATATATTTTCGATGATCTGACTGCTTAACTGATCAACTGAATTTCTTTTTATGGTCTGCGTAGTATCCAGTTTGAATTCTACAAATGGTTGATAGGTGTCAGAATGCTCGTTTCTTGTTTTGTTAAGCCACCATAAAAATGAATATGGCATTTTATCATCATTGTATTTTGATACATTCTGATCTGCTTCCTTAACTTTGGCAGGATCTATTATAGATTCTGTAGCTGGTACATTTAGAGGGGCGACTATTTCTTCAGTTTTGGTTTCAACTTGCGGCTCAGCAATTGTTTCCAAAGGTTCTTCTACTTTTATTTGTGCTTCCTCTTTTACCTGTATTTCTATTATTTCATCCTTGCTCTCCGGTGGTTTTTCGTTCCTGAGACTACTGGTATCTGTAGAAACCAGGTCTTTAGGTTCTGAAAGAAAATCCTCATCAGTAAAGGGTGTAGTAACCGCATATACGGCTACAGGAGTTATTGGTGGCGGAACAGCACCAATCAGTTGATTAAATATATTCTCAATGAGGTCTGAATCATTCATTACAGGCTGGCTGACCCTAGGTTCTTTTACAGGCTGTGGTTCTACCTTTGCCGACCATTCGGACTCATCCTTGATTTCTGGCTCCGGATTTGTTAGAATGGGTTGCTCTTCATTGATCTCTTCTTCCTCAATTAACTGACTAAAATTATTATTGCTTTCTTCCTGAATGATCTCTCCATCAGCACTTTCTTCAATTATTAAAGCCTCTTCGCTCTGATTCTCTTCATTATCGATTTCTTCAGCAATACTTTCTTCGGGGTGGTTTTCATCCTCAAGGATTTCTTCTGCAAAAGATTCTTCAACAACGATTGCTTCGTTAATACTTACAATATCTTCCTGAGCAGCTAGTTCTTCATGTTTAAGGCTTTCTTCATTGTCCTGACTTTCTATGAAATCTGTCAGTATTGGAGCTGTACTATTTAATTTTTCAGGGTTATTAAGTACTGTATATAAAATAGTTCTGTCGGGAATCAATAGTGCTGTTCTTGCAAAATGTTCAGCATTTTCTGATGAACCCTGAGCAGCTAATGAGCGTGAATAAAAAATATGCAGCAGCTGGCAATACGGATATTTTTCAAGTGCAGATTGTAATTCTCCAGGTTCGGCGGTGCTTGCTGCCGATGGATCTGCAACATATTCTGAAAATAATTTGATGCCAAAATTCTGGTTATTTATCTCTTCCACTATTTACTCATTTTTTGAAAGCTAAATATTTTTTACCAATTGGCAAAAGCCTTGTTAAAAATATTCTCAGTTAGCTGACGATTGATCAATATTAATAATTTTTGTTCCTGCGTTTGTATGGGTCCCTGGTTGAGGCTAAATTCCTGAAATGCCTGAAAACTTTGTTCAAAATTCAATTCAGGATTCAGGCTGTTCGTGTATTTTACACTAACAGTAACTGTAACCCTGTTTAATCCTGCCCGATCATTACCTTGAATAGCTACCGGCCTGATCGTATAATCGGTGATCCGGCCCTCTAAATTAGCATCTCCATCAGTTCTTACAATACTCAGTCTGGATTGATTACGAATCCTTTCTTTTAATGCTTCAGTGAATTGCTGACTTAAATAAGGAACTACCAAAGCAGAGTTGTTCTCGAAAAACTGCACTGAGATCGTCTTCATTTCTACAGGAATCGAAGCACCTGAAAATGAATAAGTTCCACAGGATTGAAAAATCAGGATGCTCGACAGAACAATAAAACACGTAATATTTAAAAGAAACTTATGCATAGTTAAAGATGAGCTTATAATTCCAATTCTTTTATTTTACGATACAGGGTACGCTCAGATATTCCAAGTTCCTGTGCTGCCAGTTTCCTTTTTCCCTTATGTTTTTTCAGGGCCTTCTTGATTAGGTCAGATTCTTTATCCACCAAAGATAATGACTCTTCCACTTCTTCAGCCTCCTCCATCATATCGTATGACTTATCATTATTGGGTTGATGTATTACCAATTGATGCGGATCTGATGGAATGTTGCTAGCTCCTGGAATCTCAATATCACGGTAAAGCTGATTGATTACATTTTGGTTAGATTGGATGCTTGAAGTGTTTCCCCCGTTTTGTATAATCTCTGCAACTAGTTTTTTAAGCTCCGTCATGTCCTTTTTCATGTCGAAAAGAACCTTGTAGAGGATATCACGTTCAGAAAAATCATCTTTATTCTGGTTCTGAATTCGCATCGGCAGGGTGCTTCCAGCCTCTGTAGGAATGTAATTTTGTAAGTGCTCTGCCGTTAAGTTTCTTTCCTTCTCAAGAACGGCAATTTGCTCCGCAATATTTTTTAGCTGGCGAACATTTCCCGGCCAGCTATAGTGCATTAAAGCCTGCTGTGCACTTTGGTCTAGTTGTACTGAAGGGCTTCTGTATTTATCGGTAAAATCAGCAACGAACTTCCTGAACAATAAATTGATATCCTCCTTACGCTCTCTCAGCGCTGGTATTTTCAATGGGACGGTGTTTAAGCGATAGTAAAGATCTTCTCTGAACTTGCCGGCGCTTACAGCTTCAAAAACATCTTTATTCGTAGCTGCAATCACACGCACATTTGTTTTCTGTACTTTGGAAGAACCAACACGAATATATTCTCCGGTTTCTAATACCCGTAACAAACGAGCCTGAGTGCCGATCGGTAATTCTGCAACCTCGTCCAGAAATATAGTTCCCCCATCTACCACTTCAAAATATCCCTTGCGGGCATCATGGGCTCCGGTAAATGATCCTTTTTCATGACCGAATAATTCTGAATCGATCGTTCCTTCTGGTATCGCTCCACAGTTTACCGCGATAAACGGACCATGTTTACGTGCACTTAATGAATGAATAATATGAGAAAATACCTCTTTTCCACTTCCACTTTCGCCGGAGATCAGCACCGAAATATCAGTTGGTGCTACTTGTCTGGCAATATCAATAGCCCTATTAAGTAAAGGTGAATTCCCAATTATTCCAAATCGGTTTTTTATATCCTGAACATCCATATTCTTATCCTTCTATATGGAAATGATGATAGACCATCTTTTCCATAGTTATTTTATTAATTAATCATTCGACCAATTAGCGTGGCCGGCGTGCAACGTACAATCGTCACATTAACATAATCTCCGCGCTTGTTGTTTTCATTGGTCGGGAAAACAACGGTGATGTTATGTTCGGTTTTCCCTGAAAAATCCTGATCTGATTTTTTCGAAAAGCCATCGATCAGTACGCGGTGTGTTTTGCCAATATGCAGCTCCAGCCGATGTAATGAACAGGCCTGCTGCATTTTCAGGATCTCATTAAATCGACGTGTTTTAACTTCCTCAGGTATATCATCTTCAAAACGTTTGGCCGCCAGGGTTCCCGGACGTTCCGAATAGGTGTACATGTATGCAAAATCAAATTTCACATAATCCATCAGACTTAATGTGTCCTGATGTTCTTCCTCTGTTTCAGTACAAAAACCAATGATTACATCCGTTGAAATGGAGCATTCAGGGATCAAACGCCTGATGGTATCGATCCTTTCAAGATACCATTCCCGGGTATATGTGCGGT
>JBIIWE010000263.1:0-4378 GCA_044339075.1 Daejeonella sp.
CTGTAGAGCTTAAGCCAAGCTCCTTCAATATATTGATCTTGTTTTTTTCCCAGCTTAGAGAGCGTTTTATTCGATGAAAAATATAGTCATTATCGCGCTTCTCTGTTCGCACAGTAACCCTTCTGTCGCTTCCGGATGGGAATATATAATCACCATATTTAAAATATAATTGCAATTGAGGTGTCTCACTGTCTGAATGAAGTAATTTCAAAACAGGTATGGCCTCAAATTTCTCTGTCCTGATTTCAAACCCTTCCGCATAAACTGCATGTTTTTCAATTAGCGGGGCAACAAATTTTTCGAAATATGTTTTCTCAGAAGATTTGGGTATTGATATAAAGCGCTTATTAAGAAAGGGTTGTAATTTTTTTCCTTCTACATCTTCCTCGAAATAGTAAAGAACTTCATCAAGTAATAACCAGGCTGGCTGATTACAAATGATTTGAGCCTCTTTAAACATAAATTCAATTCGCTGTCCCTGAAATTTGATGGTTGGGAAATATCGTGTTTCTATCAGATTGCGTCTGAAATGAAATAATACCGATGATGGCTCAGGCGCAATACTAAGCTTTCTTTCTACTGGCCAGCCTTCTTTACTCATCAGGTACAGGTCTCTGTTGCCAATAAGTTTTAGGGCCTCAACTATTTTTTTTTCGATTTTGGGTCTTAAAGTGTCATAGATCTTTTCATTAAATATGGTACTAAAATATTCAACTGGTCTGATAGCCTTTTTATGATATCGCTTGATGATTTGTCCCTGTTCAGTTTCCTCCAATAGCTTTATAAGCTTGAAGTCAGTTTCGTTTAGTATGGTGGAGAATTCTAGTGCAGTTGTGCTGAAAAGCCTTTGATAGGTAAGAGAGAATCCCTTATCTGAATTTAATTGTACAACATGTGGTTCGATCAGAAAGCCTAAAAACTCATGTTTACAGATTGAATATACAATTTTACATGGCTTTTCGCTGTCTACTCTTAACATAGGGATTTAGAAAAAATATTGGCAAGCTCACCAATAAAAAATTCTAAATCTAAATAGAATTTTCTTGTTTTAGGGATCACTCAAAAAAAATATTATTTTTTGATATAAAGTGCACTTACAATAAAAAAATAACAATAAAATATAGTTTTGCTATCGTTTTTTTGTGGATTTCGGAATGATTGCAGAGTAATTTGACGAACTGTAATCATAAAATGGTTTTTTTTACAGACTTACAGGTTTATTGAACCCTCAAATACGAATGTTGCCGGACCTTCCAGGAATACATTATTGAATGTATTTCCATCATAATTGAAGTTTACATTCAGGCTCCCTCCGGGTACTCTGATTGTATTTTTAATCCTGCCAGTCAAACCTTTTTTCTTTGCCATCGCGATGCTTACGGCTGTTACTCCAGTTCCACAAGCGAATGTTTCATTTTCAACGCCTCTTTCGTAGGTTCTTACATAATAATGGTCACCAAAGTCTTCAACGAAATTTACGTTCACTCCCTTTGCGTTATAGGTTTCATTATATCTAATGTTTTTCCCATCGATATAAACATCTTTTGAAGCCAGATTCTCAACTTCCAATACATAATGTGGTGATCCAGTGTTCAGAACAAATGCATCTCCATCTGATTTGATTTCCTGAACATCAATCATTTGTAAGCTTACCGAATTGCCATTTTCTGAAATTGTGGCATAATGCGGACCATCAACTGCCAAAAAGTTAGTTTCTCCTTTGATCAATTCCAGCTGATTAGCAAATGCAACAATACACCTTCCTCCATTTCCACACATGCTTCCTTCCCTGCCATCCGCATTGAAATAAAGCATTTCGAAATCAAAACCATTTTTCAACTGAAGTACCATCAAGCCATCAGCTCCAATACCAAAGTGTCGGTCGCATAGTTTTTTGATGCTCTCTGTATCATTAATTAGTAAGAATGATTTGTTTCTGTTATCTATTAGTATAAAATCATTCCCCGCACCTTCGTATTTTAAAAAATTTAATTTCATAAATTGAATGTAATAAATAGCTTTTTCTAGATCTGAGGTTGATGCCTGACCTAATATTACCTAAATTTCGGTATTAAATTTGAAATTGCTTTAATTCAGAATTATAATGACAATTTCACTTAAAAAATATTTAACATTTTTTAACATAAAAAGGATATTGGAATTACCTGTATTGCGTTTAACTGGTATTAATTTTGATAAAGTATTATCACTATATAAAAAAATATAAATTGGACATATGAACAAGATTGGAATAACTTTTTTAACAGCTTGCCTTGGTGGGGCAGTTGCTATTGGATCGTATAAGTTGATTGAAAGTAAATTACAGGATAGAGGTTCTTTTGAAGACAAACAAAAAGTTTATTTTACAAATAATCCGTCCTCTACTATAAACTCATCTTCTGGTGAGCTTGACTTTACTCAAGCTGCAGCTTCCGTTACTCCGGCAGTTGTACATATCAAGACTACTTATAATAATAATTCCAGTGAGGGCAATTCTGCTCGTGACCAGCAGATGCAGGATCTTTTCGAAGATTTTTTTGGAGGGCGAAAACGTTCTCAGGGTCCGGCACAAGGATCAGGTTCTGGTGTGATCATCTCTGATGATGGATATATAGTTACCAACAACCACGTTGTTGAAAATGCAGATAAGATCGACGTGATCTTGCCAGATAAACGCTCTCTAGTGGCAAAGGTTATAGGAAGAGATGCCAACACCGACCTTGCTTTAATAAAAATTGAGGGAACAGGCTTTCCAATTGTAAAATTGGGCAATTCTGATAATGTGCGTGTTGGTGAATGGGTTCTGGCAGTAGGCTATCCTTTTGCTCTTAATACCACCGTAACAGCAGGTATCGTAAGTGCTAAGGGCAGACAAATAGGCATCCTTGATCAGGGAAATAATCAGAACCGTGATGGAGAGCCGCAGGCAAAAACCGCCATCGAGTCGTTTATACAAACCGATGCAGCAATTAATCGTGGTAATAGTGGTGGGGCATTGGTGAATACTAAAGGCGAACTTATTGGAGTGAATGCTGCAATTGCTTCTCAAAGTGGTAGTTATGAAGGTTATGGTTTTGCTATTCCTATTAATCTTGCAAAGAAAGTTTTGAATGATTTCAAGGAATTTGGTTCCGTTCGCAGAGGTTATATAGGAGTTAATTTCACCGGCCTTGATGCAGAACAATCTAAACGTCTCGGAGTTTCAGAAATCAATGGTCTCTACATTAATGAAGTAATTCCCGGAAGTGGTGCAGCTCAAGGTGGATTGAAGGAAGGTGACATCATCACTAAAGTAGATGGAAATCAGATTCTTTCACCTTCTGATCTTCAGGAACGTATTGGTCGACTTGGCCCAGGTGATAAAGTTCAATTAACTTATCTAAGAGATGGTAAACTATTGGCTACCAATGTTACCCTAAAAGGTGAAGATTCGGTTCGGACAGCAAATAATAGTACCAACAGTGCAGTAACTAAAAACCTTGGTGCAAGCTTTGCGCCAGCGAGTGATGTACTTAAAAAGAAATATAAGATCAGTTCTGGAGTTGTGGTAAGTAATGTTAAGCCGGGTGGTTTCTTTGATCAGATGGATGTTGTTCAGGGTACAATTATTACCTCAATTAATGGTCGTCCAATCGCTAAAATTGATGACATTGAAACAGCTATTTCTTCCGGTAGAAATAATATGGCTACAGTAAATGCAATCAGTCCGGATGGTATGCAGATCAGATATCAGTTTCAGATTAGGTAATCTTTCAGCTATTAATTCTTATAAAAAGCCTTCCCGATAATTTGGGAAGGCTTTCCTATTTTTGCGAAATGGCTTCAGTTCCCTATTCTTTTTTATTCCTTGATCAGAACCTATTACTCTTGCCCGAAAAAGCTATTTTTTGGGAGGAGCAACAGACTCTCATTGTTGCAGATATTCATCTGGGAAAAGTTGGACATTTCAGAAAATCGGGAATAGCAATCCCAAAGAAAATGGAACAGGATGACCTTGCCGAATTATCAGATCTTATTCATCGCTATAGCCCTAAAACTATTTTATTTCTTGGAGATCTTTTTCATAGTGAGATAAATAATGATTGGGATTGGCTGGTACTTTGGCGTTCACTTTTCAATGATCTTCGCATCATTTTGGTATTAGGAAATCATGACATCCTGAACAAGGCATTCTATTCTGATCTTGGATTTGAGCTATTTGAGCACTTTGACGCAAGACCATTTCGTTTTTCTCATGAGCCTTTAGAAAAAAATCTTTTGTCACTTACAAGTTTATATTTGATCAGCGGCCATATTCACCCCGGTGTTGTTTTGAAAGGCGCAGGACGGCAAATGCTCACCCTTCCTTGCTTCCATTTTGGTTCACGACAAGCTATAT
>JBIIWE010000264.1:0-4374 GCA_044339075.1 Daejeonella sp.
CCGTTTGAAAGCTCCTGCATTTAATATTACTCAGGACCTCTACGTATCCGATACCCTTCCCACCAAAAGAGTAATGGTGAAGGATGAAGACGTTTGTCTGCATTGCGGCCTTTGCGCTGAGCGTTGCCCTACTTCTGCATGGGATATGCAGCAATATTTGTATAAAGTTACCAAAGCCTGCCACTAAATGCCTAATTCTAAAGTCAACAATTTTGTAATACGTTTTGCAAACGTAAATGGTACGGGTTCTGCAAGTGCAAACTATCTGTTTGCGAAAGCTATTTTCAGGATGGGTATTCCCGTAACTCCCAAGAATATTTTCCCTTCTAATATCCAGGGTTTACCTACCTGGTATGATGTCCGAGTTAGCGAAAAAGGCTATTTGGGCCGCCGTGAAGGGGTAGATATCATGGTTTGTGTGAATCCACAGAGTATGCCCGATGATGTTCGCTCAGTACAGAGCGGAGGGTACTTCATTTATGACAGTACCAAGGCCCTGCATCCGGAATTGATCCGAAACGATGTAAACTATATCGGGATGCCATTGATGGAAATGTGCCTTCGGGAATTTACTGATCCGCGACAGCGTCAGTTATTCAAAAACATTATCTATGTGGGTGCTTTAGCGGCATTGCTCAATATTGAATTTGAGGTATTAGAGCAATTGCTGGCAGAGCAGTTTGAGGGTAAAGAAAAACTCATCTCTTTAAACATTAAAGCTCTTAAACTCGGAGTTCAGTACATACATGATAATTTTCCCTTTCCCCTGGAGATTAGGCTGGAAAGGCGCGACCTGGTTGGGGATAAGATATTGGTAGATGGTAATTCAGCCTGCGGATTAGGAGCCGTTTATGGAGGAGCAACTGTCGTAGCCTGGTATCCAATCACTCCATCCACCTCCGTTGTAGAAGGATTTGAGACCTATGCCAAGAAGTTAAGGATCGATCCGGAAACAGGTAAAAATAACTTTGCCATTGTACAGGCAGAAGATGAACTGGCCGCGATCGGTATGGTGATCGGTGCCAACTGGAATGGAGCACGCTCATTTACGGCAACCAGCGGACCCGGATTATCACTAATGAACGAGTTTCTGGGACTGGCTTATTTTGCGGAAATACCGACCGTATTGATCGATGTACAGCGTACCGGACCCTCAACGGGGATGCCAACACGTACCCAGCAATCTGATATTTTGCTAGCCGCTTATGCATCCCATGGCGATACCAAGCAGATTTTGATCTTCCCTTCCACGCCGAAGGAATGTTTTGAAATGACTTCCGAATCGTTTGATCTTGCCGAATTATTGCAAACTCCTATCATCATGATGACCGACCTGGACCTGGGTATGAATGACCATATGTCTGAGCCTTTTGTGTGGGATGATAACAAACAATATAATAGGGGTAAGGTTTTGGATGCCCAGCAGCTTGAGGAATTGCCGCGATTTGGTCGTTACCTGGATGTAGATGGCGATGGAATCACTTATCGTACCATCCCAGGAACGCATCCAACCAAGGGTTCTTTCTTTACCCGAGGAACTTCCAGAGATGAATATGCAGCCTATACCGAAGATGGAAGCGTGTATGCCCGGAATATGGACAGGCTCTTAAAAAAGTGGGATACTGCAAAAAACATTGTTCCGGCGCCTGTTTTGTATCAAACAGAAAACAAGAGTCCCTACGGACTGATCTTCTTTGGAACATCTACCTATTCTGCGGAAGAAGCCATGGATGATATGGAGGTCTCTGGAACCGCTTTCGATGCTATGAGACTGAGATCCTTCCCGTTCAATAAAACGGTTGAAGATTTTATCCATTCGCATGAGATGATATTCATTATTGAACAAAATAGGGATGCTCAGATGCGCAGCCTGTTGATCAATGAGTTGAATGTAAATCCTCAGAAAATGATCTCTGTTCTGAACTTTGACGGTATGCCAATCACAGCTCAGTTTATCTCCACTAGAATCAATAAAACTTTATCTCCAGCTATTAATTAACACAGCAGTTACTAATAAATTTATGACCTATATACGTCCAAAATTCCGTCATCCGGATTTGCCGAAGAATGATCTCGGATATACTACTAAGGAATACGAAGGCTCTATATCAACATTATGCGCTGGTTGCGGACATGATTCTATTAGCGCAAGTATCATAGAGGCTTGTTTTGAGCTTTCCATACCTCCACACAGGATCGCTAAATTATCAGGTATCGGCTGCTCATCTAAAACGCCGACCTATTTCCTAGGCAACTCGCATGGTTTTAATTCGGTGCATGGAAGAATGCCTTCTGTTGCTACCGGAGCGAATATGGCCAACCGCGAACTAACCTATATTGGGGTGTCGGGTGATGGGGATACCGCTTCCATTGGAATGGGACAGTTTGTGCATGTGATCCGTCGTAACCTGAACATGGTTTATATTGTAATGAATAATGGCTGTTATGGATTGACCAAGGGCCAGGATTCAGCAACAGCCGATGAAGGTTCAAAGAGCAAAGCAGGTTCTGTGAATCCCTTCCAGCCAATTGACCTCGCCGGACTGGCACTGGAGCTCGGAGCAAGCTTTGTGGCGCAGAGCTTTTCGGGAGATAAGGAGCAATTGATCCCGCTGATCAAAGCAGCTATCAGTCACCAAGGTTTTGCCTTCATCAATGTTATTTCTCCTTGTGTAACCTTTAATAATAACCCCGGGTCTACCAAATCATATGATTATGTGCGTGAGCATATTGAATCTACCGGTAAAACAGACCTGGTTCCTGAAAAAACAGAGATCCTGACCAGCTATGAAAGTGGTACCGGTACCGATGTGATGATGCATGACGGGACGTATATCCGACTGGAGAAACTCGCAGCAAACCGTAATCCTTTCGATAGAATGGGTGCCATGAATGCCCTGCAGAATGCCAGGAACAGGAATGAGATCCTCACCGGATTACTTTATGTGGCAACGGAAACGGAAAATCTGCACCATACGATAAATTCTTCTGACAGACCTCTTAATACGCTGCTTCAGGAAGAATTATGCCCTGGCTCTTTGGTATTGGCTGATATTAATGATGAATTGAGATAAGGCTTTTTTATAGCTCTGGAATTGATGAAAATAAAATAGTTTTGGCATTGATTGGGAAATTAGCTCAGCTGGTTTAGAGCACTACCTCGACAAGGTAGGGGTCGCTGGTTCGAACCCAGTATTTCCCACAATATCTGCTCTGGATTTCCCTGCAGTGGGTGTTCCCTGCAGTCGGTGTTCCCTGCGGTCGGTGTTCTCACCGTACCGCAATTTCCCTGCAGTCGGTGTTCCCTGCAGTCGGTGTTCTCACCGTACCGCAATTTCCCTGAGGTCAGTGTTCTCACCGTACCGCAATCCCCTCGTTACCGTTTACCTACACGATCATTCTGCACGCAATTATTTTTATCAATTCGCATTGATAATTGTTTTGTCTTGTTATATTTAGACACAGCATCCGGTCATGTCCGGCTCATCTATTAAATGAAAGAGAATCAAGAAGTTCAGAGTGTATTAAAGAGGGGGCAGTCGCAAGTTGCAGCAACCGGATTTTTAAGTTTGTTCTCCCTAATCGGGATCATGTTTTACGGACTTACTTTCTTTTATGATTTCTGGGTTCAGGAGTTTGGATGGACACGGGCAACCGTCACCTCAGGGAATGCCTTCGCTAAGATCTTAGTCGGACTTTTTGGTTTTGTTGTCGGTTACCTAATCGATCGCTTCGGTCCTCGGAAAATGATGCTTGCCGGTATATTGATGGCTGGCTGTGCAGTAATTGGTCTGGGTTTGATGACCTCCCTCTGGCAGTTTTACGTGTTTTATATTTTCAGTGCTTTGGGTTATATGTGCGGTGGTCCTTTGCCTAACCAAGTATTAACTTCCCGTTGGTTTGATAAAGCAAGGGGTAAGGCTATGGGCTTTGCCTATCTTGGAATCGGTATAGGTGGGATGCTCGCCCCGCAGATCGCAAAAGCGTTGAATGTTGAATTTGGATATCGTCATGCACTTGTTATTCTGGGTATCACCATGATCGTATTGTCATTTCCAATGGCCTGGTTCGTAAAGGATAATCCTCCACTTACCGGAGATTCGGCAGCATCAGACACGCCCGAAGAACCGAAACGGGAGATCAAAGATATTCTGAAGACGAGAGCTTTTTATTTATTGCTGATCGGAAGTATGTGCTCTATCGGGGCAGTTAGCGCGACCAGTCAGAATTTGAAATTATTTTTTAGTCTTGATCTTAAATATTCACAGACACAGGCAGCCAATGTACTTTCAATGATTCTTGCTGCTAGTATATTCGGACGAATTTTCATGGGCTGGCTTGCCGATCGTATAGAAAAGAAATATGTGATGCTGT
>JBIIWE010000265.1:0-4369 GCA_044339075.1 Daejeonella sp.
GAAAATATAAGTCATGACCGGAATCCTAAAATCATTCAGATAATCGCGAATCCATGAATAATAGCTCAAAGAAAAAACTCCCATCACAAATAACATGAGGTGTCCGTAATACTTCGATGCCTGCGGATTATTTTTAAAGTCTCTGAAGAATGCCATGGAATAAACGATATGCGCCAACAGAAATGAGACCAAGCCGTAAAGGAAAAAATAAACATCACTACCTGCAAACATCAAAAAACTATCGCCAAACAGCGAAAAAAGCAAGCCTGCGAAAACCAATCTATTGAAACCTGCATTCATATTGGCCTGCATATATAAATAAGCACCCAGAGAAATACAGATTAGCGGTTTTATAAAAAGAACATATTCCTTTAAAAAAACAGATTGTACGAGTAAGTTCAGAATGATGATCACACTGAAAAGAAGGGTAAATTTTTTATGATCTTTTAACATAAATTATACTCGCAGGAGTCGTTTAAACCAGATAAATGAAAGGATAACCAAAATGGTATTCCCGATTAATAATTGAATAAAAAATACTTCAGAATTAAATAAAAATGGGCTAAGTACCCAAAACATGAAACGGAAATATTCCAGGCTAACTCCCCATTTCTTTTGTTCCATCAATGAACCGTAGGCTGTAAGGCTCAATATGACAAGGATCACGCATGCAGTTAGTTGAAATAAATTAAGTTTTGCTGCAGTAAAAATTAAAATACTGGCTATGATCAATGAAAAAACGAATTGAATAAGGATATAAATATTGAATCTCTTGTCGTACTCAGGACTATATTTAACATAAGTATTGAGGTTTATTTCTTTGGGAAACTGCCTCCCTCCCATATTCTCTGGAAACCAGCCTGGTGATTTTGTGAATACAAACACCTTTTCCTTGATACCTTTTGCTCTATTAAAAGCACTAAAGAGTTCAATCCAGTAATGAATATTTGCCCATACAGGATTCCAGCTGGCTAGAGGCGTAGTAATACCATAAACAACCTCTTCTTCCTCCTTTTGGAAGGTGCCGAATAATCGATCCCAAATAATTAATGATCCAGCATGATTTTTATCAATGTATTTTGGATTTGAACCATGGTGAACACGATGATGGGATGGAGTATTCAGGAACCACTCCAAAGGACCCATATCACCAATTGCCCTGGTGTGAATCCAAAACTGATAAAGTGTATTGAATGCACTTACTGTAAGGAACATCACCGGCTCGAAACCAACAAATGCAAGAGGAAGATAAAATACCCATGAAAAACCCGCTTGAAACCAGGATTGTCTCAGAGCAACGGTTAGGTTATACTCTTCCGACTGATGGTGAACAATATGTGCCGCCCATAATGCATTGATTTGGTGACTTAAACGGTGAAACCAATAATAAAAAAAATCTACACCCATGAACAGAATTAACCAGGTCCATATCGTATTCGGAAATGAATATAAACGCCAATGTTCGTAAATGAATAAATATCCAAAAAAGGTGATTGTTTTTAAAAATATTCCTACTAATTGAGAACCAATTCCCTGACTAAGATTTGCCAGAGAGTCATTTAACCTATAATAGTTGAGTTTTTTATAAAAAACATAAATAAGCTCCACAGCTATCAGGATAAAGAAAACAGGAATCGAAAGGGCAATATAATCTACTTTCATAAATCCAATTTAGGATTTTAACCTGAAGAGAAAAAATCCTGATGAATATTGTACAATTCTGCTACCAGCTGTCTATATTAGCAGTCCCGCATTGATAATGCGGTTATGCTGACCTTATAATTTAAAAATACTATTAAATGAAACGATTTCTTCTACTTTTTGCCGCATCGGCAATTTCAACATTCAGCTTTGCACAAACAAAACCACTTGCTGCTCCAGCTCCATTATTCAAAACCCCTAGCGACTCTGCCAGTTATGCTTTCGGCGCAAGTATCGCCAATGATCTGAAATCACGTGGAGTTACAAGTTTGAATTATTCATTGATCTCAAAAGCCATGAATGATGTTTTATCTGGCAAAGCAGTAATTATGAGCCCGGAAAAATGTCAGCAAGTTATTTTTGCTTATTTGAGTGCCATTGAAAAGAAGAAATTTGAGGGCTCGATTACAGCTGCAGCAAATTTTTTAGTAGAAAACAAGAAAAAACCAGGAGTTATTACACTTCCAAGCGGTTTGCAATATGAAATAATAACTCCGGCAGCTGGAGCTAAACCAGTGGCAACGGATGAGGTTACCGTACATTATAAAGGCACTCTTACCAATGGAAATCAGTTTGATAGTTCTTTGGATCGCGGTGAACCAACCACATTTACGTTAAATCAGGTTATCCCGGGATGGACTGAAGGACTTCAGCAAATGTCAGTAGGATCAAAATACCGTTTCTTTATCCCTCATGCTCTTGGTTATGGAGAACGTGGAGCTGGAAAAGATATCCCTCCTTATAGCACGCTAATATTTGAAGTTGAATTGATCAAGATCGGAAAGTAGATTAAAACTGAAAGGTAAAAGCTAAAAGCTTTTTACTTTCAGTTTAGTACTAAATTCAAGTGTTCAGCCAGCCTGTTTATTTTAAAAAATATTCCAGAAACAAAAACGCTTTCTCATTCGAATCTGGATTAGGGGTATGATCTGGTCGGTTGGTCATAGCCACTCTATTTTTATATCCCAAAAAACGATTCACTGCAATGCTATGATTTAATGGAATCCAACGCTTTTCAGGATCTTCAGAGCCTCCAGAAACAAGAAAGGGCCTTGGTGCCATTAGGACATGCAGTTCATGCAGGTTTAGTCCTTCTGAAACCATTTTCGGATACAGCCCTTTTGCCGGATTTTGCTCGGTTATAAGTCCCCTTTTACGCCATGGTTGGGGATGATAGCCTAAATACCAGGGTTCCCAATAATTGATTGATTCTCTGCTTTCATCAAAAACAATTCCGGGATCAGACCAAACGGCACAGGCGAATTTTTCATAAAGGCAGGAAGCAAACATACTCCACTTTCCTCCATATGAATGACCCATGATACCAATTCGCTTGCTGTCAACCTCCTTAACTTTTGCTAATACATTCCAGGCATTGGCCGCAGCATAAGCTAGCATCGAAAGAGGCTGAACGCTGGCATTTTTTATATCCGGATAATACAGCGAATAGGTTTTATTATTTGAAGTTTCTGTTGTTCCCAATGAAAGTGTCACAAAACCACGTTTAGCAAGCTGATAAGCAAAATTCCGGTCAGGCAGATCAGCCCTTCCTAATCCTGCAGAAGTTTCGGGTTCATAATAAACTGTGATCACTGCAGGCTTTTTGCCAGCTCCATCAGGTATCATCAGATAGGCATCTGTCTTTTGGTCAGGAAGCCAGTAAAATCTGACCCTGTATTGAGTAAATCCATCCTTGCGGATTGAATCTCTGATCTCAAAACTCTGATTTGTAATTAATGCAGGCCATGCCCCCATTAGTCCGTTCCATTTTGCAAGGATCTCTTTACGTCTAATTTCCCAATCCTGTTTATTTTTTACTTGCTTACCGTTGTAAAATGTTAAGGGAGAACGATAGTCGCCGAATTGATCTTTAAATTCAATCGGTGCGGTAAAATAATTTGCTATTTTTCCAGGCAAGGGTTTTTCTTTTTGATCAAGTTTCTGTGCCAGTGCTTTTCCTCCAATAAAGAAACCTGCAAGCGCCAATAATAATACTTTAGTTTTATTCATCATTTTAAATATTTTTCAAACCAGTCGAGCATTTCGATCTTCATATCATCGGTGTAAACATGACCGGTATTCTCATAAATTATACTTTTAAACTTATCCTTCTCTTTGTACAATGAATAAACAGTATCGAGCTTCTTCTCCAGGACCTTCATCCCGCTAATTGGAGAACCGCTATCACTATCACCTGTTAGTGCAAGAAATGGTCTGGGTGCAATCAGTGCCATTACCGCCTCAGTGTCAAAGTGCTGAAGCATGCCTGGAACAAAATAATATATCCCATGCGACTTAAGTTCACGTTGCTCGATGAGTTCTTTATATCGAGTAAAGCAGGCTACACCAACTACAACTTTAATTCTGGAATCCAGGGCAGCAAGCCACCATGCACGGGTGCTTCCCATGCTCATTCCCTCTACACCTATTCGTTCCATATCAATTTCCGGACGACTATTCAAATAATCAAGCGCAATCTGCTCATCCCGAATCTGCATGCCCCAAAGCGAACGACCAAACCATAAATTGATTTTAAATTGGGAGCTCTCCTGATCTGCACCTTTCAACTGGGTTTCAAGCTCCCCCGCAGGACCTGTACCTTTGCGTTCACCATTAAAATAACTGTCGATTGCCATTACAGCATACCCTTTAGATATCAATAGGGCTA
>JBIIWE010000266.1:0-4364 GCA_044339075.1 Daejeonella sp.
GTGTAAAATAGATAAATTAACTTGATCACATTGACTAGGCCAAATCTTAGGCCAATGTGAAAAATATGAATCTAAACAGAAAATACCCATTAATCCAATTGAATTGATTGATCCAAAATCACGTTTATGATTAAATATTTATCATTGAAACACTTTTTCGTATTTTTAACAGAAATAAATCTGAATTTGAAAAATATTTAAAGGAATAATCAGGAGAAAATGATAGTAATAAGTGAATATTTTGACGGGGCTGTAAAATCTCTTGGGTATGACTCAAATGATGGTAAATCAACAATTGGAGTTATTGAGAAAGGTGAATATAAATTTGGTACTTCTATGCATGAAACGATGATTATTCTGGAGGGAGAACTAGAGGCCCTTCTACCGAAATCAGCTAAATGGGAAACATTCACCAATGGTCAGAGTTTTGAAGTGCCAGCAAACCAATCGTTTACCGTTCGATCAGGAATGCAAACTTCTTATTTATGCAAATACAAATAGTGCTAATTAGAACTATTGAATAAACAAAAAAAGCTGACCGTTTAGAGGCAGCTATTTTTGTTTAAAAAATCCTATAATACTAGGATTAAAATTAAAAGAATTATGATAATAGCTCCTACTGAAAGGTAAATACCACCATTAGTTAGCTTTAATTCTTTTTTCATTTTAAGCAATTCATTGCGAAGATCTTTACGCTCCTGACGGCTAAGTTCAGATCTATCCATACTTTTAATCACTTCAATTCTGCTTGAGATCTCTTCCACACGAGCAACTTGACGTTCAGTCATTGATGGTTTAGCATTTTCTGCTTTAGCCATTGCAGTAGGCATTGCAAAAACAAACATTAATGCAGTAGCTAGCAAGTAAATTTTCTTTTTCATCGTGAATTATTTAAGGTTTAAGTAAATTTTATACTATCGTTTAGAAATGCTTGAATAACAAATCATCGACACATAGCTGAAGCAATTATTGTTCCACTGAGTTAAAATCCTTAAACATTACGAATTAAGTTGAATGCCAACTTCTATTGTCTACAAATCAGGAATATCTGTACTTATTGATGTACTATTTGACCTGATCTTAAGAGGATATCGAAGTGAATAATTAAAAATCATATTTCTTATATAGTCATTGGATACATAAGGTGTCAGATATTTTTTAAGATCCGCGATACCTTCATCTATGAGATCTGTCGATATATATCCCATACCATAAAAATGGCCCTCTTCGATTAAAATGCAACTTTTTTCAGTATGGTTTCTACCATCATCAATAACCATAAAACTAGGCAAAGCAGACTTTAAATTTGAAAGAGCAATGGTTACACGTTCATTATAACTTTCAGGACTCTCAATTTGTTCACATGCTTTTTTACAAATTTGTTCATTGATCGAAATACAGGGCTCATTATTTCGCTGAACGAAGCATAGTTTAGGACAAAGATTAAATTCAGCGATCATGTTTTTAATCAGTGCATGGCCATCCAGGATCCTGTTAAAGGTGTAGAATGGTTTTGAAAATTTATTCCTTTTGTCTATAGCCAGGCGCAAATATCCATTTTGATCATCAAACGAATATAAACCATAGGCATGTTCAAATCTTTTCAGAGAGCGGTTATAAGCAGGCCATAATCGCTTAATCTCAATAGCTTCTAAAATAAAAGCCATTAATTCAGTACCACATTCATGGAAACTGATATGGTGTATATCCCTTAAAAATTCTTGTTTCTGCTTGCCTGGTTTATTATTTGCAAAATGACTGGTAACCCTTTTTTTAATGTTTCTTGCCTTTCCAACATAGATCACTTTCGATTTACTATTGTGGAAATAATAAATTCCTGAAACAGTGGGAAGTTTATCCATATCCTCTTTAGGCAAATGAGGTGGCAATGACTGCTCTTTTGAACGGGGATTCAATGTTTTATTGATATGACCTTCATGATCCTTTTCAAGCAGCATGGAAAAAAGCTTCGAGGTAGCTTCCGCATCGCCCATAGCCCTATGCCTTTCTACGACCTCTATCCCCACTTCTTTACAAAGGCGTCCAAGGCTATATGAAGCAAGTCCGGGGATGATTTTACGACTCAAACGAACCGTACAAAGCTTCTTGGTTTGTAAGTGATGGCCTGCTGCTGCAAGATGATAATGCAGAAATGAAAAATCAAAATTTACATTATGGGCTACAAAGATCTTATCATGCAATAGAGCATATATCTGTTGGGCAACCTCATTAAACCTGGGTGCAGATCTTACCATTTCATCATTAATACCAGTAAGTGACTGGATATAAATAGGTATTGGAATTCCGGGGTTAATAAGCGTTCGAAACTGTTCAGTTACCTCTTTACCGTTATGAATTAAGATTGCGATTTCAGTGATCCCATTTGCACTGGCATGGCCACCTGTTGTTTCAATATCGACTATCGCGTACATCCTTTGAGATTATGGACTAAATATAGACAGAATATACTAATATTGTTAGCAATAAATAAATGAACCTTTTAAATCGGTATTATAGATAAAATTATTTTCTCAATGGTTTTAACAGGTATTCTAATCCATTGAGCTTAATTTCATACATTGTTGCAAGCAATACGCCGATCTTACCTTGTGGAAACCCATTGGATTCATACCAAACAAGATAAAATTCCGGAAGATCGCAAATTAATTTGCCTTTGTATTTGCCATAAGGCATTCTCATACTTACCAATTCGTTCAGAATCTCAGGATTCATTTGCATAATCTTTAACCTTTGCAGGTTTGTAGATGAATTGAAGATAAATTAAGGCCAGCAAGGTCAATGCACCGATCACATAAAAAGTTAAGGGTACCATTGTTACATCAGAGATGAAGAGCGCTCCTGCCACAAAAGCACCCAATCCAATTCCGGCTTCTAAAGCTATGTACATAGTTGCAATAGCCTTCCCTCTATATTCAGGATGACTTAAGTCCACAATCCAGGCAGTTATTGCAGGAGATAACATTCCGGTTGCGACTCCATAAACTGCTGAAGAAATCATCAGAAATAATGCTGAATCTGATCTTGCGATCATGATCATGGCGATTACCAAAAGGAATAAAGATAATTTTATGATACTGACCCTCCCAATTCGGTCTGACATTTTACCAGACAAAAACCGAATCAGTAAGGATGAAATAGTAAAGACCATAAAAAAGAGGCCTTTATTTGCCACTCCCAGATGACTACCCCAGTCAGAAATTACGGTAAGAATTGCACCATAACTTAGATAGGAAAGAAAAGTGACAAAAGCGCCAGGTAAAACCCTTAATTCAATCAGTTCTTTCCGATGCATCTTGAGCATTGAAAAGTCAAAACTCTCTTTCTTTTGGAGAGTCTCTTTCATATTCATCAGGATTATGATAGATAACAGAGCTATAAAGGAAGAGCAATAAAACATTGCGTTAATAGAGAATCTTTCTGTTAATTCACTACCAATAGCCGGACCAATTGCTAAACCGGTACTGAAACAAAGGCCATGAATTCCCATTGCTTCTCCCCATCTGTTTGCTGGAACTATATCTGCAACATAAGCTGCTGTTGCTGTAGGTTTAAACCCCGTTGAAAATCCATGAAACAACCTAAGCCATAAAAACCCTGCAACAGTAGTCAGAAGCGGATATAATAGTCCGCAGATCACACAAACCAATGACCCTACAGCCATTACTGGAACACGGCCAATCTTATCGGTAAGCTTCCCGCTAAATGGTCTGGCAATTCCGGCTGTTATAGTAAAAAGACCTATAATATAACCTTTGTATTCTGCACCTCCCATACTGCTTAGATATGCAGGCAATTCAGGAACCAGCATATTAAAGCTCGCAGAAAATAAGAATGAACTCAAACAGAGAAGAGCAAATTGGATAGTATAGATGGGGTGCTTAATAGAAGGCATAAATTGCGTGTGCCCAGCAAAAGTAATAAGAATTTCAACCAAAATTTTTGAAATAAGGCAGGTAAATACTTTAAACATTATTATGAGAAATATTGGCAGTATTTCATCTATTGTTAATAGTTTTGCCACGCAAAATAACCATCTATGCGTCTGCTTAAATTTATCCTCTTTTTAACTTTAATGATCACTGTTACTTCAGCTTTTTCACAAAGCAGTTCTGCTCTTAAAAAGCGTAAGGATTTGATCAATAAAGAAATTGAACAACTTAAGAAAAGCAGAAATAAAATTGATAAAAGCAAAAAACTATCGCTGAACCAGATCAATTTATTAAATACACAGATCAGGTTAAGGGAGGAAAAGATCCACACTATAAATTCGGAGATAAGAATGCTCGACAGCAAAATTATCAGTAATGCAACCGAGGTTAAGAGTCTGCAATCAAATTTAGACA